>CBFGWJ010000585.1:0-1878 GCA_965652335.1 uncultured Gammaproteobacteria bacterium
ATGGGGCAGTTGCTCGGCGCTGATATCTACCTGCGCCAGTGCCAGGCGCTCAACACCCGTCGCGATTACCGCGAATTGCTGGGCGAAATCCGCTGCCCCAGCCTGGTGATCTGCGGCGAAGAGGACCAGGTGTGCCCGCCATGGATGAGCGAGCAACTGGCTCAGGGCATTGCCGGCTCAAACCTGCTTGTCATCAAGGGCAGCGGCCATATGGTTACCCTGGAAGCGCCCGAGGAAGTGTCGGCGGCCATGTTAAGCTGGCTGGCCAAACAATGACTCTGACACTACCGCTCATGACCGTACAACTTCTCGGCACAACCTGATCGCGGATCGCAACATGATCACGCTTTACACCGCCCGTACGCCCAACGGCTACAAAGCCTCCATCATGCTGGAAGAGTGCGCGCTGGATTACCAGGTACATGCCATGCAGTTGAGCAGGCTGGAGCAGAAGCAGGATTGGTTCCTTCAGATCAATCCCAACGGCCGCATACCCGCCATCGTCGATCACGACGAGGATGATTTCCCGGTGTTCGAATCCGGTGCCATCCTGATGTACCTGGCGGACAAGGCTGGCGCGTTCCTGCCGCCGAATACGCCCGCCACGTTCAAGCAACATTCGCAGGTGATCCAGTGGCTGATGTTCCAGAAAGCCGGGCTGGGGCCGATGATGGGCCAGGCGAATGTGTTCTACCGCTACCACAGCGAGAAGATTCCCTACGCCATCGAGCGCTACCAGCGGGAGTCGCGGCGTTTGCTGGAAATCCTCGACAAGCGCCTTGCAGGCCACGAATACCTGGCGGGTGATTACTCGATCGCCGATATCGCCAATTTCTGCTGGGCCCGTTCAGCAAACTGGTCAGGTGTTGAAACCGGGGACCTGGAACATCTCACCCGCTGGATTGCGACGATCCACGAACGGCCCGCCGTGCAACGCGGACTCCAGGTGCCCACCGACCACCAGAAAGCCCGCTCGGCCGAAGAATTCATCGAAGCCGCGCGGAAGTTTGTGACCTGATCAAAACTTCCGCTCCTGACTATCCCCCGGGCCTGCATCCCTGCAGGGACGCGCTTCGCGCTGTTGAGAATGACCTTGAAGGCTTACTCGCCATCATTCCGGCGCAAGCCGACAATCCACCGCCTGATCTTGCCTTCCAGCTCGTTGAGCGGAATGGCGCCATCCTGCAGCACCTGGTCGTGGAATTCGCGTATATCGAAGTCGCTGCCCAGTTCCGCTTCGGCGAGCTCACGCAAGCGGCGGATTTCCAGCGCGCCCAGCAGGTAAGAAGTCGCCTGCCCCGGTACCGCGATGTAGCGGTCGACTTCGGCGATGTTCAGTGCCTCCGGGTTGGAGGTGTGGGCGTTCATGTAGTCAATGGCCTGGTCACGGGACCAGCCCATACCGTGCATGCCCGAATCAACCACCAGCCGGGCCGCGCGCCAGGCTTCGTTGGACAACATGCCCAACCGGTCGAGATCGGATGAATACAGCCCCATTTCATCGGCCAGGCGTTCCGTGTACAGAGCCCAGCCCTCTCCGAAGCCCGAGAGGAAAAAGTAACGGGACACAGGATGCAGGCCGGTTCGCTCCTGCGCAATGGTGAATTGCGTGTGGTGGCCGGGATAGGCTTCATGGAACGCCGTGGCTTCCAGGATGGCCCGGCTCTGCTTTTCCGGCTGGTAAGTGTTGATCATGTATTTGCCCGGCGAACTGCCGTCCGCTGCCGCCGGCACCGCCTGCCCGCCGGGAGCGGACTTTTCCTGGAACGCCGGGTAGGGCTCAACGATCACCGGTGCTTTGGGCAGGCGGCTGAACCACTTCGGCATCTCCGCTTCGGCGCGGGCCAGCGCGGCTTCGGCATAGGCCACCATTTCGGC
>CBFGWJ010000586.1:0-1877 GCA_965652335.1 uncultured Gammaproteobacteria bacterium
GATCGCCCACTGCCAGGTAGCCTACACGTTGCATCAGGTTGATGCGCAGGCACTTTTCCGCATCCAGGTCGGCCAGGGGTGCTACCGGGGTTTCCACCCGCATCACCCGCCGGCCATCACCGGTTTTGAGTTCGGCGAGGAATATGCTCTGCAACCGCCCGGTATTTTCTATCGGGTAATCAAAGGAAATGATGAAGGGCTCATCAATGGTGAGGCGGTAGTTCGCCATGACGTGATTGCGGACTTCGGCAAAGGTTTCCATTTTTTTATCCTTGGGTTCTGATGAGTTCTCGAACAGCGCCTGGCTTACTTCGGTGCCATTCGAACGGCACCATCCAGCCGGATTGTAGAACCATTCAAGTAGCTGTTCTCCACAATGTGGTGCACCAGCGCCGCGAATTCCTCCGGTTTGCCCAAGCGCGAGGGAAAGGGTATCGAGGCATTCAGCGACTCCTGCACCTGTTCCGGCATGCCGTCGACCATGGGCGTCCAGAAAATCCCCGGAGCAACCGTCATCACGCGAATGCCAAAACGCGCCAGTTCGCGCGCCATGGGCAGGGTCATGCCAACCACTCCACCTTTGGAGGCTGAGTAGGCAGCCTGCCCGATCTGCCCTTCATAGGCAGCGACGGAGGCGGTATTGATGATAACACCCCGCTCACCCTGCTCATTGGGCTCGTTGTGCTGCATGTGGTTGGCGGCGGTTTTGGCGATGTTGAAGCTGCCCACCAGGTTCACCATGATGGTGTGGCTGAAAAAGGACAGCTCCATGGGGCCTTCGCGGCCGAGAACGCGTCCGGCGCCGATGATGCCGGCGCAGTTCACCGCCAGGTTCAGTCCACCCAACGCCTGGATGGCTTCGCCCACGGCACGCTCGGCTGCTGCTTCGGAACTGACATCGGTGTGGATGTAGCAGGTGTCGCAACCGAGTTCGTGCGCAACCGTGGGCCCGGCTTTGTCGTTGACATCCAGCAGGGCAACTCTGCCGCCGTTACTGACGATGTTCCTGGCAACTGCCAGGCCCAAACCGGATGCGCCACCGGTAACCACTGCTTTCACTTCATTTGCTTGCATGCGATTGCTCCTCGCTTAAAGTCATCATTGTTCATGGGTTTCAATTCGGTTGCCAGGCCCAGGATAGCCGGCATGCCCGGGTCGCCTCGTGGGCGACAGGATGCATCAACGGGACTTGAGTAATGCCCGCCCGGCGCGGCTGTTATTGTCCCTGCCGAGCTGGTCGGAAATCCACTGCCCGGTGGTGGCCAGTGCCTGCAAGTCCACACCGGTGTGCATACCCAGGCCGTGCAGCAGGTAAACCACGTCTTCCGTGGCGACATTACCCGTGGCGCCCTTGGCGTAAGGGCAGCCGCCAAGACCCGCGACCGAGGCATCCACCACGCGCACGCCGGCTTCGAGGCAGGCCAGGATGTTGGCCAGCGCCTGGCCATAAGTGTCATGAAAATGGACCGCCAACTGGTTGACCGGAATGGTTTTACCTAACTCGTTCACCAGGTTTTGAGCCTGCTTCGCCGTGCCCACGCCGATGGTGTCGCCCAGGGAAATCTCAAAGCAGCCCGCGGCCAGCAACTGTTCAGCCAGGTGTTGCACCGCGCTGGCGGCGATGGCGCCCTCGTAGGGACAGCCCAAAACGCAGGAAATATAACCTCTTACGGCAATATCATTCGCTTTTGCCTGCTCAATCACCGGCAACAGGCGTTGCAACGACACTTCGATGGAACAGTTCGTGTTCTTCTGGCTGAAGCTCTCGGAAGCTGCTGCAAACACTGCAATTTCCTTCACACCGGAATGCAGTGCACGTTCAAAGCCCTGCAGGTTGGGCACCAGCACCGGATATCGTGTGCGGGTAGAGGTGAGGT
>CBFGWJ010000587.1:0-1876 GCA_965652335.1 uncultured Gammaproteobacteria bacterium
GCCACTTCGTGGGTTTCATCCACCACGTTGACGTCAAAGCCATCCGCGCAGGTGAGGAACCAGTCCAGCTGCCGCTCCTGCGAGCACACGCGGTAACCCCCGTCTGGTAAATGGAAAATCGTGCCATCATCGATCACCCGGCCGGCTTCGTTACACCACACGGCATAACCCACGCGGCCCGGTTTGATCCTGGCCACGTCGCGGGTTACCAGGCGGTTCAAATAGGGCAGGGCATCGGGGCCGGTGACGCGGTGCTTGATCATGGGCGTGAGGTCAAACACGGCGCAGCTGTTGCGGCCGGCGAAATACTCCAGTGAAGCGTCAAAATAAGCCGGCACCGAGAGGTAATCGGCCCAGCGTGACCATTCCTTCAGCTTGTTGGCCTCTTTCTGCCGCGAATGGAATGGGCTGGGATAGACATGGGTTTTGAAATGATCCCGGGCCTTCATGTCTGGAGACTGGTAAGTCGTTCCGCTCATAGTCGTATTCATCCCTTCCCTCATTTACCGATGATGCTGCGCGCCGCATTGCGGCCGGCACTGCCCATGACGCCACCGCCGGGGTGGCTGCCCGCACCGCACAGGTACAGGCCGTTGACCGGCGTGTGGTACTGCGCTGCGAAAGGCACGGGCCGCAGCATGAAGAACTGGTCCATGGCCAGTTCGGCGTGGTGCCAGTGGCCGCCATTGATGCGGAACTGTTGTTCAATATCTTCCGGGGTCAGCAGTTCAGCCATCACGGCCTTGCTGCGGATATCCGGCGCATACTTCGCCAGTGTATCCAGCACCACGTCGGTGAAGGCCGCCTTGCCACCCTGCCAGCCGTCTTTCAGGTCGCGCGGCGCATACTGCACCACGGCGGAAAGCACGTGTTGTCCGGCCGGAGCCAGGCTGCTGTCGTGAATGCTGGGAATGATGATTTCAAACACCGGTTCGGCGGAGAACTCACCGTACTTGCAGTAGTTGAAGGCGTGATCCACGTATTCCTGGCTGGGCGCGATCAGCAGGCGCTGGCCCAGTTTGGATTTATCCACGCCCTTGAAATCCGGCAGGTCGCTGAGCGCCAGGTGCAGCTTGGCGGTGTTGCCCTTGCTGCGCAGGTGTTTGATGCGGTGCGCGAACCCCGCTTCGATGTTGCGCGCGCCCAGCAGGTCGAGGAAGGTGGTCTTGGGGTCGGCGTTGGACACCACGATATCGGCCTTCAGCACTTCGCCGTTCTCCAGTTCCACCCCGCTGACCTTGTCGAAGTCCATCAGGATGCGCTTCACCGGGCTGCCGGTGCGGATGTCCGCTCCTGCCTTGCGGGCAGCCGCGGCCAGGGCTTCGGCAATCGCGCCCATGCCGCCTTTGGGTATGGACATTGCGCCCGCGCCGCCGCCGTTGTTGCCGCTCATGCGGTGCAGGGCGGTGAACACGCTGTTGTTGGAGCGCGGCGCGGACTTGGTGCCGAGCACGGCATCCAGCGCCAGCGCGCCTTTCAGCAGTTCGTTGTCGAAGTTTTCCTGCAGCACGTCGTAGATGTTGATGGCGGCGATGCGCAGGAATTCGCGCATGTCGTCACGGCCCAGCAGGCGGATTTCCAGCGCCAGCTTGCCCAGCGCGAACAGGTCACCACGATCCGAAGTGCCCACCCGCGGTGGTATGCGGTTGTGCAGCTTGCCGATGATGCCGGCGAATTTCGCCATGAACCGGCGGTATTCTTTCATGCCCTTGAGGTCGCGGGCGTTCAGGCCTTCGCCGCTGACGGTGTCGTCCTTGAAATACAGGTGATTGCCGGCAGGATCCAGCGCGATGGTGCCGATGTTCTCAACGGCCATGCCGAGGCCATGGCCATCCAGCCCCAGTTCCTTGCGGATTTCGTCGTCCAGCAGGTAGTT
>CBFGWJ010000588.1:0-1875 GCA_965652335.1 uncultured Gammaproteobacteria bacterium
CGCGGGCCGATGACAGCCGGGTTACCGCCATTGGTCGCTTCCTGCGGCGCACCAGCCTGGATGAACTGCCGCAGTTATTGAATGTGCTGAAGGGTGAGATGTCGCTGGTGGGGCCAAGGCCGCACGCCATCGAGCACAACGAATTGTTCAAATCACGCATTCCGCGTTACATGCTGCGCCACAAGGTGAAGCCGGGCATCACCGGCTGGGCGCAGGTGAACGGATTTCGGGGGATTACCGACACGCCGGAAAAGATGGCGCTGCGTATCGAGCATGATTTGTGGTACATCCAGAACTGGTCGCTTTGGCTGGACCTGAAAATCCTGCTGATGACGCCGCTGGTGATGATTCACCCAAATGCTTATTGAGGTTTAATGTCGGGGCTGAAGCCCCTCCTTTGGGTGCCCGGCTGTAGAAGGCGCTTTAGCGCCGACCTTGGTTTGAGCTTGTCGGGGCTTGCGCCCCTCCCGCGCTACTGCTTGCGCCACGCCACCCTTTCGATGATCTGGTCGCCGGTCAGGCCATCCAGGTTCTTGGCCAGCTTGGCTCTGTCACGGCCTGCACTCAGGTCGTACACCAACAGGTACTTGATGGCTTCTTCCAGGGAAATGTAATTGGGCTCCTCGGCCTGTTCCTTGATTTTGGCAAGGCTTTCATTGAATGCCTCCAGGCTGCTGCCATCCACGGGGATTTGCATGCCCGGGTCGAGTTCAGCCGCTTCACCCTCTGCCTCTGAGGCAGCTGCATCGGCTACCTCTGCCGCTGTGGTTGTAGCCGCGGCCGTTGCTTCCGTATCGGCCTGTTGAGCGATCGCCGGGTTTCCAAGGGCCAGGATCGCACCAACGATCACCAGTAATGGTATTGGATATTTGTTTAAAAACAATTTATTAGAATACATTATTAACCTCAATTAGCATGTTTAGCGGACGCTACCGAAAGCGGATTTTGCCGCAATTCTGGCACAAAGTGTTGACGACGGCCGTTCGACTGTGCCGTCCCCAAAAAATTCCCTGCGGCTGCGGGGGGCAGCCCTGCTGCCGACATTCCAGCTGCCTGTCGCGAGCGTGGCTCGCTCCCACTGCGGCCCTGAGTTGTAGGAGGCAGCCATGCTGCCGACATTCCAGCTGCCTGTCGCGAGCATGGCTCGCTCCTACAGGAGATGACCACGCAGGTCATAGTCATCCGCGCTTTCGATCTTCACTTTGACCAGCGCCCCGGGCCGCAGGGAACCGCCGTCGCGAATGGTTACGATACCGTCGATCTCCGGTGCATCGGCCTTGCTGCGTCCGATGGCGCACTCTCCTTCGCTGTCATTCACGATACGGTCCACCAATACTTCCTGTACGGTGCCCACGCGGGCCTGCAATCGCTGCCGGCTGATCGCCGCCTGGGTTTGCATGAACCGCTCCCAGCGCTCCTGTTTCAGGTCTTCAGGCACGGCGCCGGGCAATTCATTCGCGGCGGCGCCTTCCACGGCCGAGTAGGTGAAGCAACCCACGCGGTCGAGCCGGGCTTCTTCAAGAAAGTCCAGCAGTTCCTCGAATTCGGCCTCGGTTTCACCGGGAAAACCCACAATGAAAGTGCTGCGAATCACCAGTTCCGGGCAGATCTCCCGCCAGCGGCGAATCCGCTCCAGGGTGTTTTCCGATGCGGCCGGGCGGCGCATGCGCTTCAGCACCGTGGGGCTGCCGTGCTGGAAGGGAATATCCAGGTAAGGCAGGATGCGGTTCTCCGCCATTAGCGGAATGATTTCGTCCACATGTGGGTAGGGGTAGACATAATGCAGCCGTACCCAGGCGCCCATGCTGCCCAGGCCTTCGCACAGCTCTATCATGCGAGTCTTGACCAGATGACCGTGTACTTCGCTGCCACCTA
>CBFGWJ010000589.1:0-1865 GCA_965652335.1 uncultured Gammaproteobacteria bacterium
GTCCCGGTCGATTTCCACCAGGTGCAGTTCGGCGCTGGTTTGCAGCAGTGGCCGGGTGAGCGCAGCCTGGCCGGGCCCGATTTCCACCAGCAACTCACCGGGCTGCGGGTTGATGGAGCTGACGATGCGGGCAATGACCTGCCCATCCACCAGGAAATTCTGCCCGAAACGTTTACGCGCCCGGTGATTCACGTGCCTTGCTTCATGTGCCGCGGCCGGCTTTTGCCACCATGTCGCGGGCCATCAGCACCGCGTGCAGCAGGCTGCCTGCATCGGCCACGCCCTGGCCGGCGATATCCAGCGCGGTGCCGTGGTCCACGGAGGTGCGGATGAAGGGCAGCCCCAGGGTGACGTTCACCGATTGCCCGAAGCCGGCATGCTTGAGCACCGGCAGACCCTGGTCGTGGTACATGGCCACCACCGCATCGCATTGCTGCAGCCGCGGCGGATTGAATGCGGTGTCGGCTGGGACCGGGCCGATGGCCTCGATGCCATCAGCGCGGCAACGTGCTATGGCAGGCGCGATGATGTCGTCATCCTCATGCCCCAAATGCCCGCCTTCACCCGCATGCGGGTTCAGGCCCAGCACCTGCAGGCGCGGTCTGGCAATGCCGAATTTGCGCTGCAGGTCCTGTGCGGTGATACGGATACAGCCTTCAACCTTGCCTGGCGTAATCGCATCGGCCACCTGGCGCAGCGGGAGGTGAGTGGTGACCAGCGTGACGCGCAACGCGGGTGCCGCCAGCATCATCACCACCTGCGGCACACCAGCGAGTTCCTGCAGGAATTCGGTGTGGCCTGTGAAAGCAATTCCCGCTTCGTTGATCACCGCCTTGTTGACCGGGCCGGTGACCAAGGCGCCCGCCTGGTCTGAGCGCAGCAGTGCCACCGCCTGGCGCAGGGTTTGCAGCACATAGGGCGCATTGGCCGGGTCGGGATGTCCGGGTCTTTCCGGCTGGGCCAGGGGTATGTGCCAGCAGGCCAGGCCCGTGGCGGGCCACTCCTGGCCGGGTTGCCAGCAATGAACGACAAGGTCCAGGCCCAGGGATTCAGAGGTGCGCTGCAGCATTGCAGCATCGGCAACCGCCAGCAGCGGCAGGCCGGGCCGTTCGGCCGCCAGCTTGAGCAGGATTTCCGGACCTATTCCTGCCGGCTCACCCGGCGTGATCGCCAGTAACGCTTGTGATGGGTTCATGACACGCCTGGCCGGTGCAGTACGCTTCAGCCGGATGCATTCTCCGCGCCGGGCAACCGAATTTCCACAAAGGCCTCATCGCGGAACTGGCGCAGGGTTTTTTCGATTTCCAGTTCGGCTTTCTGCTGGCGGATTTTTTCGCGGGCCTCTTCACGAATGGCCATTTCCGTGCGGTCGGTTTCCCGGGTGCCCAGCAGCTGGATGATGTGCCAGCCGGCCATGGTCTGGAACGGCTCGCTGATCTCGCCTTCCTTCAGCCCCAGCAGGGTCTGCTCGACGCGGTCGCCATAGGCCTGGGGCGGGAACCAGCCCATGTCACCGCCCAGGTTGGCGGTACTCACGTCATCCGAAAACTCCTTGGCCAGCGCGGCGAAATCCTCGCCGGCGTTGAGGCGTTCGCGAATGTCCATGATCTGGTCCATGGCTACGCGCGCGCCGACCAGTTCATTGATCTCGATCATGATGTGCTGGGCATGGTATTCCTTGATCACCACCTGGCGCTGCTCGCGGTAGTCGTTCACATTCAGGATGTGAAATCCGGCCGGGCTGCGAATGGGTTTGCTGAACTCGCCGGGTTTCAGGTCGCGGATGGCATCGGCAAAAAAGGCCGGAATGTTGTTCAGGTCGCGCCAGCCCACCTCGCCGCCCTCCAGCGCTTCCTGGCTGGAAG
>CBFGWJ010000590.1:0-1859 GCA_965652335.1 uncultured Gammaproteobacteria bacterium
CCAGCGCCGCCTACGATGTCGCCCTGAGCGCAAGCGCACCGGATGACAATGACGGGAACGCTCATTACCTGGCGCTTACGTCACAACGCCGTGGCAGCACACCGGGCAGCGTGGTCGCCATCCAGATGGATCGCAGCCGCGTGGACTCACCTGGCCTTGAGGGTGGTTTCCTGCGCCTGAGTTTCGTGAATGGTGACGGCTTTGAAATTCCCCGTCTCAGCCAGAGCTACCGCATCCAGAACCAGCTGGAGATCATGCCGTTGACCGAGGAATTCCTGCTGTCCCATGACAGCCTGCACTTTGACCTGGAAGGCCGAAGCGGCGCCGGCGCCACCTTCAATTGCGCCCTGGACGGGAATCTCAGCAACGCAGTCGAAGATTGTGAACTGGACTGGCCGGAGGAATATTTCGACGATGTGGACGGAGTCGCCTGGCGATCAGGTGCGTGGGTGACCACATACGATGCCGATTCAGGGCGGCTTTATATCGATGTCAGCGAGGATGTCCTCAATGGCACTCGCGCCTGGCTGGTACGCTTCAAGGGCCAGGGCGTGTTCCGCAATGAACTGGCGTTTTACTCGCGAGAAGCAGCCAAGGAACTGCGTGACCGCACATTGGCACCAACCCTGGTAACCTTCAGGGGCGAATAGCTCGCCCCTGAAGCATGATTGACGCCCGGCTCAGCTGTAGTAGTTCAGGCCCACCAGGTTCCAGTGCCAGTAGAACCATGCCAGCGACAGTGCTGCCAGGGTGATGATGCTGTAGCCCACGCGCGAACGCACTCCGCCGAACACCGGCAGGCGCCACACTCGAATGGCTTGGTACAGGTGGTACAGCGCGGCGATGGTCGCCAGCGTGGAAAACACCAGCGCCAGCTTGATGGGGGTGGGTACGGCATACATCAGCGCAGCGAAACCGCCGCTGGCGCCGATGGCCATCAACACAAAAAACGGAATGTTGAATGCGGCCACCAGAACCGAAGCCCGACGGGCTGCTTTTTCCGGCCCTCGCAAGGCCCGGTAGGCAGACCACTGGTATGCCAGTCGCAGCAACACGCCCACCATCAGCAGCAGGGACAGTCCCACCAGCAAGCCGGTAAATGCCGTGGTTTCATAGAACGGTGTGCGGTAAAACTGCATCACGCCCATACCATCGATCACCATGCCGGTGATTTCGCCCTGCTCGTTTTCCTGGAATGCAACCCGCTCATAGCCATCCACTTCGCGGAACAGGTTGGGCTCCTCCTCAACATAACGGTTGGGGCCTATCATCAGGGTGTTGTCGGGCATGGCAATGACTTTCATGCTGCCGAATGCGCGCAACAGCGATTCCGCTTCGGAAAAATTGCCGCGCCAGCTGGTGTAGGAACCGGTGTATTTCGCAGCACGTTCGGCAAAGTCGGCCGGCGGCGTGATCACCGGTACGTCAACCGGGAAAAACTGGTCGTAAAAAGACTTCACAAAGGCCTCGTGCGTTGGACCGCCACCGGGGCCGCTGAAAGAAGAATACAGCATGAAATCTTCCTGCAGTGACAGGCCGAAATGGGAAACGAAGATGGTGGTGCCGCCATCGTGGCCAAAATTTTCAAAGCCGTCAGGGCCGAACCGGCGCTCGATGAAACCCAGGCCCATGCCACGCACGCGGTCATCGTGAGTAAAGCCTTCGTCCAACATTTGTTGCAGCGTTTGTGGCCGCAGGATGCGCCGTCCTTCGTAGGCCCCGCCATTGAGCAAGGCCCGGGCAAACAGCGACATGTCATAGGCGCTCACCGCCATCGCGCCGGCCGGCCCAAAGTTGGAAACGATCTCGTAGTTCATTTCCTCGTACGAATCGGTACCGGCGTTATAGCTGTAGGCTTT
>CBFGWJ010000591.1:0-1855 GCA_965652335.1 uncultured Gammaproteobacteria bacterium
CGCCACACCCACCCAGCGGGAGACCAGTTCGCAATGGCCTTTGACATCCGAAGTCAGCGGTGCATCGTATTTCAGGTGGTAGTCCGCATGGTCGCCCACCATGTTCACCAGCGGCACATGGGCACGGCTGGCGTTGTGCTGGTTGGCCATGCTGTTGGCGAAGCCGGAGCCGAGGTGCAGCAGGGTGAGGGCCGGCTTGTCGGCCATGCGCCCGTAGCCGTCGGCGGCGCCGGAAACCACGCCTTCGAACAGGCACAGCACTGCGCGCATGCCGTCGCTGTTGCCGATGGCGGATACCAGCTGCATTTCGGACGTGCCGGGATTGGCAAAGCAGACCTCCACACCGGCTTCCACCAGGGTGCGCAACAGGTTTTCAGCACCGTTCATGTTCGGGAAACTCCGGTTCAGGCCGCCGGCAGGTCAAAAATCTTGCCGGGGTTCAGCAGGTTGTCGGGGTCGAGGGCGCGCTTCAGCGTGTGCATGAGCTGCAGTTCGTCGGCGGAACGACACAAGCCCAGGAAAGGCTTTTTCTCCAGGCCGATGCCGTGCTCGGCGGATATGATTCCCTGGCGGGAGCGCAGCGCGCCGTAAACGATTTCTTCAACCTGGCGCACGCTGTCGTGGTCGATACTGCCTACCGTCATCACCGGGTGGATATTGCCGTCGCCGATATGGCCGAAGAACACGCTGTGGGCGTTGGGAAAACGTTCCGCCAACCGGGATTTGACCTCGCGCACGTAGTCATCCATGCCGCCGATGTTCAGGCTGACATCAAAGGTGATCGCCGGATGCAGGCCGCTGAGCAGGGCTTCGATGTCATCGCGGATGGCCCACAGGTCCGCGCGCTGCTGTTCACTCTGGGCGATAACGGCATCGGCGATCAGTTCCTGGTCGAATGCCTGTTCCAGCGCGTGCTCAAAACTGCTGCGGTCGTTTTCCGGGTGCGCGCCACTGGCTTCCAGCAGCACGTAGTGACCGTGATCGTCCGCCAGGGGCATGCCGTGCTTGCTGCCATCGCCCATGATCAGCCGGTAGAAATCATTCCACATCACCTCGAAGGCGCTGAGATTGCCGGCCAGTTCAGCTTCCATGGTGCGCAGCAAGTGGCTGACTTTGCTGAAATCACTGAGCGCCAGCAAAGCCGTATTCCGGCTGCGCGGCAGCGGCCGCAACCGCAGCACCGCGCGCGTGACGATGCCCAGAGTGCCTTCCGAGCCGATAAACAGCTGCTTCAGGTCATAACCCGTATTGTTTTTCAGCACGGTGTTCATGGACGAAATGATGGAGCCATCGGCCAGTACGGCTTCGAGGCCCAGCACCTGCTCGCGCGCCATGCCATAGCGGATCACGCCATTGCCACCGGCGTTGGTGGAAATATTGCCACCAATCGTGCAGGAACCGCGGGCGCCGAGATCCAGCGGGAACAGCAGGCCATGCTGTTCGGCCACTTCGTGAACCTGCTGCAATACCGCGCCGGCCTGTACCGTCATGGTGCGATTGGTGGTGTCCACCGCCTCGATGGCGCGCATTCGTTCGAGTGAAATGATGATGTCATCCGGCCGGGAGACCCCGCCCTTCACCAGGCCAGTCAGGCCGCCGTGCGTGACCACCGGCTGCTTCCGCCGGTGGCAGGCTTTCATCACCTCAGCCAGCTCTTCGGTATTGGCGGGGCGGACGATACAGGCGGCCCGAATGGTTTCCTTATGGCCCCAGCCTGCAGGCCGCTGGCTGACATCATCGCCAGTCAACAGGCCGTTATCACCCACGACGGCGCGAATGGATTTGATCAGTTCTATCATGTTGTGCATGGTTCTCAGGATTTGAGTTTCAGCAGCGCGGCCAATATGCGCCTGGC
>CBFGWJ010000592.1:0-1846 GCA_965652335.1 uncultured Gammaproteobacteria bacterium
AGCCTGCAAACCCGCCTGTTGCGCGTGCTGGCCGAAGGCGATTACTACCGCGTGGGCGGACGCGACCTGCTGAAGGCCGATGTGCGCATCATCGCCGCCACCCACCAGGACCTGGAAGAAAAAGTGCGTGAAGGCTCTTTCCGCGAAGACCTGTACCACCGCCTGAATGTGATCCACATCGAACTGCCGCCGCTGCGCGAGCGGCGCGAGGACGTCGGCCTGCTGGCGCGGCGATTCCTGCACCTGGCTGCAAAGGAACTGGGGCTGGAAGAAAAAGTACTGCGCGCCGACAGCCTGAAGCAGCTGGAGCAGTTTGACTGGCCGGGCAATGTACGGCAGTTGCAGAACATCTGCCGCCAGCTCAGCGTGATGGCGCCTGCCGAGCAGATCTTTCCCGAAGACCTGCCGGTGGAAATCCGCTCACCGGCGCGCAACGGCGTCGCAGCGGCAGTGGCCGGCGACTGGCCGGAACAGCTGCGCCATTGGGCCATGGGCGAACTCGCCGCCGGTGGCGGCAACCTCGTCGGCCGCGCCCAGACCGAACTTGAACGCGTGCTGATCGACTGTGTGCTGGAACAGACCGGCGGCCAGCGCATCAAAGCTGCTGAATTGCTGGGGTTGGGACGCAATACGCTGACGCGTAAGTTAAAATCATTTGGCGATCAGGATGAGAAATCCGCAGAAACGGATCCTAAGCTGGCCGCCTTCTCAGAGCACTGATATGCCAAGCCTGGTATGGTGGTTTGGGGTCGGACCTGTCCAACCCACTGAAAGTTAGAGAAACCGGGTCCGTTTGGTGGGCGTATTCACCCTCTAAACTGAGCATTTCCCTTCAGTTTTCCGCGCTTAACAGGAACTGGCTGACACTGGGAAAATTGCAGTGAAACGGCCGGTTTAAGGCTGAATTCATCACTGCCCGGCACCCGCATTATAGAAAATACAATGATTTACACAGGTCCGACCCTGTTTTCACTCAATAGATTTCACCACGCGAAGACACCACGCTTCCGTTTTCCGCAGTCAACTGGTACTGGATTCCGCCAGTGCCCGTCCAGTTGTCCAGGTCAAAGCTGCCACCGGCGCCCAGGCGGTAAACCTCTACACCACGAAAGCTGAGCAGCTCGCCGGCTGTACATTGCTCCGGCGCCGAACTCGAACGCATGAAGTAGGCGTAGGGGGTTTCATGGTCCGCGGTTGCGTGCACAGTCGCGAGGTTGGTGGCCGGATCAAAATGCACCGCGGTCTCACGGTCGGCCGCAATGGCGCGGGCTTCGCTGGTCCAGCCGTCCTGCAGCAGGCGCGCCATGAAGGCCAGGGTGCGGCCAATCCGGTTGCGTTCCTGCAAATGCTGGTCGGTGATGATGTTGCGCATGCCGGGCAGGTCCAGGAAATTCCGTTCCAGACTGATGTCAGTGTGGTACGGGTCCTGCAGCGTGCCCTCGGCAGTGGCGCTTTCCCCCATGGCTGAATAGACAAATTCCCCGAGCACCGCCATGCCGGCACTGGTGCCGCCAATCGGTGCAGGCTTGGCTGCCACAAAATTGATCGCCTCCGCGACCGGCGTGTCTTTCCAGAATTTCACATAGCGTGACTGGTCCCCACCGGCGATGAACAGCGCTTCGGCATTGCGGATGGTTTCGATCACGAAGGGATCGGTTGAGTCTTCACGGCTGGCAAAGACGATGGTTTCCACCGAGTCACAGTTGCACAGCCGGTAAATATAGTCGTTATAGTCGTCTTCGCCGGAGGCCCTGAGCACGACAAAATCGCCGCCACCACCGAGGGCACCCATTTGCACATAGTTTTCATCGACATCATCGCCACCACCCTGCATGACGATCAGGCC
>CBFGWJ010000593.1:0-1845 GCA_965652335.1 uncultured Gammaproteobacteria bacterium
CGGCTGGGCCCAGGAGTTCGTCAAGCTGGCCAATGAGCTTGGCTGGGGCATCAAACTGGAGGATCTGTCCTCCAACCCGCCACGCTGGACGGAGCCCACCACTTACGACTACCAGGGCTGGACCATCGCCCAGCCCACTCCGCCGGAACGGCAGGCGGTGTACTGCAGCATTGTGCTCGGAATCCTCAAGCACGTGGATGTGCGATCCTTGGGACACTACAGCGAATCGGCCGACAGCCTGTACTACATGGCGCATGCCCTGCGCCGCGCCGCGTTTGAGCTGGGGCAGCTCTCCGACCCGCAATTCTTCGGCGTGCCGCTGGATGTGTGGATGTCGGATGACTACCACGCCCAGCTGGCGAAAATCCTCAAAACCACGCGACCGAAAGAAGGTGTGGACCTGACCCGCCATGTGGAGCTGACTTCCAATCCCGCGCAGCTGCGTGCGTTTGGCTGGTCACCATCCTCCACGAAGAAGAACGAGCAGCCCTCCGGCAGCTGCGAGCTGACCTGCGTGGATGCCGACGGCAACTGGGTGCAGATGATGAACACCCTGCAGTCGGGCGGCATCGGCGGCATGGTGGTGGGCGGCGTGCCGATGGTGGGCAGCCATGCCAGTTTCGACATGAGCGGCGCCATTTCCGGCTGGCTGGGCCTGCCCGGCAGCCGCATGCGCTCGGTGATGAGCAACACCATGATCCTGAAGGATGGAGTACCGGTGCATTCACTGGGCTCGCCCGGCAACGTGCACTGCACCGTGCCGCAGATGATTTCCAATGTACTGGATTTCGCCGCCGACCCCTACGAAGCCGCCGTGTTGCCCCGCATGCTGCCGATGCGCGACGACAACACCGTGGCCATCGAAACCCGCATCAGCACTGATGTGGTGCGCGGCATGGCCCGCATCGGCGCCAAGGTGGCACCGCTGCCGCCGTATGATTTTCACATGGGCTCTTACCAGCAAGCCTGGCGCGACCCGCAAACCGGCTTGCTGAACGCCAGCACCGATCCGCGGCGCGCCGGTTCGGCCGGAGGAATTGGCTGAGGAGGCGGTGATTCGTTCGAGCCGTCCCCGCAACCCCGGAGCAAAGCGCATGAAAAGCTCTCGTCGTGAGTTCATCGCCACCACCACCGCTGCCGCGGCTTTTGGTTTGAGCCCGCTGGGCAGCTGGGCTGCCGCATCGCAACCCGGGCAACCCAGCCTGGCGCCAGCCCTGTGGCCCAAAGGCCTGGTTGATCGCTATTTTGCGATGGACGACAAACCCAACTTCGGCGGCCAGGGCATGGCGGCGCGACATCCGCTGTTCAAAGGCAGGCAGGGCATGGTGCTGGGAACCACTGGCAATGTGGCTGCCTATGCGGGTTTGCAGGCGCTGCAGCTGGGTGGCAGCGCCATCGATGCGGCCATCACCACCGCATTGACGCAGATTTGCCTGGCCGGTGGCTCGTGGGTGAGTTACGCAGGCTTCACCCAGATCATGTATTACGAAGCCAGCACCGGCAAAGTGCATAACCTCAATGCAGCATTCAATACTGCCCGGAACGAAACCGACCCGGCCAGCATCCCCACGGATGATCCGGCCAAACCGGGCGCGCCCCTGCCGGATGCGCGAACCGCGCTGGTACCCGGCTTCATGGCCGGCATTGAAACGGCGCACCAGCGGTGGGGCAAGTTGCCGTTCAAATCCCTGTTCGAGCCCGCCATCCATTTCGCTGAACAGGGCTTTCCGGCCAGCACTCTCCTGGCGGGCATGATGGCCGGCAAGAAGGACGTACTCAGCCGCCTGCCAGCTACGCGGGCCGTGTATGCCAAACCCGATGGCGAATTCTATGCGGTGGGTGAGA
>CBFGWJ010000594.1:0-1845 GCA_965652335.1 uncultured Gammaproteobacteria bacterium
TCCCTTACCGCCATCGGGCCTCCGATTGCTCTTAGTACGCCAGGCCCCGGGTGGGGGATTCCCTTCCTGGCCCCTGGTAGCCGCCGAGCAGTCACGGTGACCGGCGGTCGAGGGCACAGGGATGTGCCCGAGAGGCAATCCGACTCAGGACAGGAGTATTGCCGGCCGCCGCAGCGCCCCATTGGCGAGGGCACCCGCAGGGCGGCGGACTCGGGGACAGGAAGGGAATCCCCCGCCTGGGGCCGGGAAGCTACTGGTGCGGCAGGACGCGTCCAGGGCCGGAAGGCCTTACCGGCATCGGGCCCATTTAAGACGAGAAAACCAAATCTCACGGCACTCAAACCGATGACGGAATTGGATCCCGGCTCAAGGCCGGGATGATGAAACTGGAAAGTGAAGACCGGATGGTGGAGTTAACGGGAAGGCTGCCTACAACGGCGGCAGCTTCAGCGCCTTGCGTGACAAGTTGACCATGTATTTCGCGCCGTTGATGTCGGGCTTGTCGGGCAGGTACACAATGTCGATCGGGTCACCCACCTCGTACCTGGAGAACACTTCCTCCGAAACCGCGATGCGGTTCGTGATCGTTCGGCCGAGTGGCGCGTCAAACTGGTATTTCAGGTAACCCGCCGTCTGGTGCCCCGGGGAAGTGCGGCGGCGATGCTTCAGCACAATCTCGGCCTGGCCCGGCACACCGTCATGTGCCAGTGCTTTCATCTGGAACCCGCGTCGAACCATCAGTGCAATGATGGCCAGCAAAATGACCACGCCAATCCAGAGTCCCATCCGGACCATCCTCCAGCATGATGCGCAGGCCAGGTCTTCGCAATCGCTCCTTTGATTGGTCGAGGGTAGGCCCGCTCCTGCGCTAAGGTTACTCCTTAACTCGGCCTACTCAAACCCGTTGGCGAAAATCACTTCGACCACCGGCGCCGGGATTTCCGCCATGAACCAGAGCTTGTTTTCCGGCGTGATATCGATGTGCTCCTGGTTGTCGGCGGGAAAGTACACGGTTTGAAACGGCGTGTGATCCAGCAGGTTGGCATCACCCGCGATGTCGTAAAACGGATCGCTGGAGTCCAGCGCCAGGGCGCTGACGGTGGGAATGAAGCTGTGGCTGTCGTGCAGCGCGATGATGTCGCCCACCGGCGCTTCCACATCAGCCGCCTGTTGCATGGTGGGGCGCGAGCCGCCCGGGGCGTTATCCCAGGGCAGGGTGCCGCTGATGGTCAGGCTGTCGGAAACATTGGTGGAAAGAAATATGAAAATCCGGCCATCAAAAATCTGCGCGCTGCCGCCATCCGGCACCGCCCATACATCGCCATCCACGGCAGCAACGCCAATGTCGTAGTTCCATTCAATCAACTGGTCACCCGGCGCAAAGCCCTGCCCCTGCATCGAACCGCTGCCGTTGACGATGGAAACCAGCTGCGGCTCTGCCGGCCAGCTTCCCAGCGTGGCGAAATCACTGTTGAGTTGCGCCATGGCCGGGTCGGCATTGGCGCTGCTGCCGGAGACGCCGTCCAGGTGGTACAGCAGCATCTGCTTGGCGGCCGGCGAGCGCAGCTGCTGCAACAGGAAATCCGCCTCCTCCGCCTGGTCGGCGAAAAATTCCACCCAGGCCTGCATGCCCAGTGGAATGTTCGCGCCCTTGTGCGGTGAGTCGAAGGAGATCAGCTTGCGCACGTGGTGCGGGATAGACTGGTCTTCCATCCACAACAGGGCAAAGCGGCTTACCAGTCCACCCATGCTGGCGCCGACGATCACCGAGGTCTGGTTGGCGGCCGTCACAGCGTTGACCATTTGCAGCAATTCCACCAGCACCAGGCCGTTGCGCTGGATGTG
>CBFGWJ010000595.1:0-1840 GCA_965652335.1 uncultured Gammaproteobacteria bacterium
TGCATCATGGCGCCCGGCACAGGCAATGCGCCGCCTGGGTGAATTCACCTTGCGAGCTGGCCAGGAAACGCAGGTCGGCCAGCAGGTCTTCCAGTCCCGGCAGGCGGGTCCACGACGGCACCTGCAGGCTCCAGCCGGCGCGGGCCATCACGCTGCCGGTCATATCCAGCAGGAAGGATTCAAAGGCGCTCATTTCCGCATCGCTGTAGCTCACCTGGTAATCCGTTCCGAGCCCGGCAATGCGCGCTGCCGAGTCAATCGCCTGCTGCAGGCTGCCCTGCTGGTCCACCAGGCCGCGGTCGCGGGCCTGTACGCCACTCCATACCTGGCCGCGCGCCACGCGGTTCACCGCTTCCTCGGGCATGGAACGCGCGGTGGATACGAGTTGAATGAAATCCTCATAGGTGTTCTCGGTCGAACGCTGGAATATGCGCCGCAGGTCTTCGTCCAGCGGCAGGTCCAGCCGGAGCTTGCCGGCCAGTGGCGTGGTGCCCACGCCATCGGTATGCACGCCCAGGTTGTTCAATGGCCCGGAAAATGTGGGCAGCATGCCAAACACGCCGATCGAGCCGGTGATGGTGGCCGGTGTGGCCCACACCTCGTCAGCCGCCATGGCGACCCAGTAGGCACCGGAAGCGGCAACATCCCCCATGGAAACGACCACCGTCTTGCCGGCTTCCCGCAGTGCCTGCAATTCACGGCGAATCAGCTCCGAAGCGAACACCTCGCCACCCGGGCTGTTCATGCGCATGACCACGGCTTTTACTTCGGGTTGTTCCCCCACCTGGCGCAGGCGCGCGATCAGGGTTTCTGCGCCGGCCAGCCCCGGCGGCTGGTGGCCGCGGATGATTTCGCCCTCCAATACCACCACGGCAACCGTGTTCGGGCTGGAGTGATCCTGCTGCAGTTCGGTGAGCTTCAGGTAGCGGTCAAAACTCACATGCCGGTAACCTTCGCCCTGGCGGGCGGGTGCGCCCAGGCTGGCCAGTTCCTGGTTGGCCTCGGGACGGCTGACCAGCCGGTCCACCAGTCCGATTTCCAGGGCCAGCTGCGCAAAGTCTCCGCCGGCGGCTTCCAGGCGATCCGGAAATTCGTTGATGGCTGCCGAGAGATCGACCAGCGGAATGCCGCGCAGACGGGAGACACCTTCGAGATACTGCTGCCACAGGCTGCCCAGCCAGAACAGGCTGGCGCTGCGGTCTTCGGCCGACATGTCATTGCGGATCCACGGTTCCATGGCGGACTTGTACTCACCCACCCGGAACAGGTTGATCTCCACTTCCAGCTTTTCCATGGCTTCGGCATAGTAGTTGCGGTAGGCCGAGAAGCCATCCAGCCACACCATGCCGCCGGGATTCAGCCACACCTCATCGGCCATGGCAGCCAGGTAATACGACTGTTGCTCCATTCCATCCGCCACCGTGATCACCGGTTTGCCGGAAGTCTTGAAGTCGGCGATGGCGGCTTCCAGCTCCAGCAACGAGCCCATGCCCACGTGATACAGCTCGCTGGGATTGATCACCAGGCGCGCGATGCGCTCATCATCCCGGGCACGGCGGATGGCTTCGACCAGGTCACGCAATCGCGTTTCCGGCTGGGTCTGCTCGGTGGCCTGCATGATGGCGCGATCCAGCGGCGTACCGCTGAATTCCTCGACAATAGCGCCCTGCGGATTCAGCAGCAGGGCGGTGTCCGGTTGCAGGATCAGCGATTCCTCAGTGTCCAGGAACACCAAGACAACGAAAAACAGAATCAGCAGGAACAACAGGTTCAGCACCAGGCGGCGGGTGCCGTCTATGAAGTTCCAGATACCAATGAAAAAGCGGGCGATTACTGAACG
>CBFGWJ010000596.1:0-1831 GCA_965652335.1 uncultured Gammaproteobacteria bacterium
CCAGGTCATCACGGGTGGGATGCCGCTGCTCGGCCAGCAGCGAATCATCGTAACCAAAGCCCACCACCCACTGGCCTGCGGCAACATTGCGTTCGGTGATGTAGTGCTTCAGCACTCGCGCCAGGTCATCCAGGCTACTCACTTCGCCCACCGGCGGTGAAGAGAGATTGGCCAGCGTCAGCAACTTGGCCTGGGTGCCGGCATGGCCATGGGCGTCGATAAAGCCCGGCAGCAGGGCTTGCTCACCGAGCTCCATCACCTGCGTGTCGCCCGTTTTGAGCGCCAGCACCGACTCGCGGCTTCCCACCGCCAGGATTCTGCCCTGCCCGATGGCCACGGCATCCGCGCCGGCCATGGCCTCGTCGACGGTGATGATGTTGTCGCCGACAAAAATCAGTTCGGCCTGCTGGGCCTGCGCCTGTGTGGCCAGGAGGGCCGCCAACATGATAGCGATCCTGATTATCATCGCGGGCCTGGCCTGTTTACGTACCATTGCGTGCTTCATTGCCGTTGCTTTTCCTGATCAAAATGCCGTTCCGGACATCACCGGATCAAAATTCACCAGTCCATATGGATCATGAACCGGCAGTGGGTGTGATTGCCTGGTCGGGTGGTTGCGGAATCGAGGGTGGTGAATAGCTGGCCGCAAGCCTTTGGATGTACTCACAGAATTCCGGGTCTTCGCCTACGAGCAAACCATCGAGCTGGTCGCGGAAGTCTTCCCGCGCGCACCACTCGTGCATGTAGTCTTCCCAGGAACGCCAGCGCCGCAGCCGCGCGCCGCTCAGGCCGTCTTCGTACATCAGCACGTAGGCACGTTCGAACAGGGCAACCAGCATGCTGAACAGCACCAGCATGCGCTCGAGCTGCTCATCGCTGAGTTCGGGCGTCTTGGCCATGGAGAACAGGTGCAGGTCGGGATGGTCGAGCACCGTGCGCAGGAACTCCTGGTACTTCTCGGAGATCGACTCGTAAACGGCATCTTCCTCGTTGAGCCGTTCCTTGCGCTGCTCCCAGATGAACACCCAGATCGCCAGGGGCAGGCCGATGACGGTGACCACTCAGCAATTCCCAGGTTTCGATGTTCATGTCAGCTCCGGGCTGATGACGTTGGCCGCGATTTCTGCCAGCCTTGAACGCAGAGTGGTTACTCAAGTACCCACTGCTGCATCAGCATTTTGATCTTGGTCTGGTACGGTACATTCTCCAGGCCCGCTTTGGTTCTGAATGCGCCCAGCAATTCTTCCGGAACCTTGATGCTGATCAGGCGGGTGCCGGATTTCTTCCGGCTGTGCAGTTGCTGGAAATCGTCCAGGAATTGCAGCACCTGGTCCGTTGTCAGTGTACGGCCTTGCTGCAGTTGCTCGTCCGAAAAGTATTGAACCGTTTTCATTTCAACTTTTCCAGAGCCGCAGCATCCTCGATATCCTGTTTGCGGCCGCTTGCCCGTTTCATTTTGACCAGTTCGTCGATGTCCAGAATGTAAATTGGCCCCACCTGGGAAATCAATTTCTTTCTATTCTTGCCTTTCAGGTCATAGGTAATGATCACATCGACCTGGTTTACGAGGTTGCCGGGATCGTGGAAATTCCAGGCAATCAACCGCCGGTTGCTGACATACTCATCTCGAAACCGAAACACTTCGTCGGCACTGACCGGCAGCCTGGAAACCAGCCCCAGGCCTTTCAATGTCGCTTCTGTCTTGCGCAGGGACCCGAGGTTCCAATTGACCGCAATATCGATATCCATCGTACCGCGCACAGCCCCATGCAGCGCCACCGCATAGCCGCCCACGATGGCATAGCGGACGCCGGCTTCGGCCAATGCAGCA
>CBFGWJ010000597.1:0-1829 GCA_965652335.1 uncultured Gammaproteobacteria bacterium
ACTGGCCAGCAGCATGATGGGTTGCTCCAGCAATTCCGCCCAACGCTCGCCGAGGAGTTCCACCACCAGCGCCACGCGGATGACGCCCAGTACAAATCCGATGCTGAACACACCGGCAAAGTAGGCCAGGCTGGTTTTCAACAGGTGCATGTTTCCCCGGCTGATGATGGCGTCGATGGCTGCAGTTTCCTGGCGTCAGCGGGATTGGCAGTCCGGATTGAAATAACCTGATCAGGCATGAATCACTCTAGCACGCTGTACTATTTGCACACTGAATCAACCCACTGCAGCCGCAACCCTTGCTGAGTGAGGTTAATGCGTAGTGTACCGTCTTGAACAGGGAACAGGCTGCCCTGCGGTGCGATTTCCGCCGCAGCCATGGCCTGGCCATTGGAATCAACAGGAGCAGTATCGATGCGACAGTTCCACGTCATCCTTTTACTGACGATAGCCCAGGTCACTACAGTCACTGGCGCGACGGCGGCGAACCCGCTCGAAGTTACGGCTGAACAATACCGCAAGGCGGAGCAGTGGCAGCGTGAGAACGTGGCCAGGCTGGTGAAGAACCTGTCGGTGTCGCCGCGCTGGATGGATGACAGCGATGCGTTCTGGTACCTGGCGGATACGGACGACGGCAAGCAGTTTGTCCGCGTGGATGCAGCCAGCGGTGCAAAGACCCCGCTGTTCGACCATGCGGCATTGGCGGGCGCGCTGCAGGCAGCCGGAGTGGAGGAAGTGGACGCCCGGGAACTGCCCTTTGCTTCTTTCACCTTTGAGGATGACGGTTCCGCGATTGCTTTCAGCGTGGAAAAGGCCGAATACCGCTGTGAGCTCCAGCCGGCATCCTGCAAGAAAGTTGAGAAAAAGCCAATCCCCGGCGGCATCCTGGTTTCCCCCGACGGCACGCGTGGCGTGCGCACTGAAGGCGGCAACCTGTATCGCGTGGACCTTCAAACCGGCGAGCAGACGCCGCTCACTCACGACGGCGAAGCGCATTTCGGTTACGGGCTTTACTACGGCAACTGGAAAGCCGATGTCGTGCCGCGGGAACGCGCCGGCGGCGTGAGCGAATTTCCGCCGCTGGAAACCCACTGGGCCGGCAACTCGCGCCACTTGCTGGCCACGCGGCTGGACGAACGCCACGTGCAGGACTATTACTTCCTGGAAACCGCCCCCAATGACGGCAGTTTCCGGCCCATCCTGCACAGCGCCCGCATCCCCCTCACCGGTGAGAAGCCCGCCGGAATGGACTGGTTCGTGGTGGATTCCGAGCTCGGTACAGCGGTGCGCATCGACCTGCCGTACGACAGACTGTTCCACGTGCACCAGGACATGCTGGCCATCCGCAAGCACTGGTGGAGCGATGACTACACCCGCCTCTACCTGCTGGCCTGGGGCGACCTGATCAAGTCAGCCCACCTGTACGAGGTCGATGTGGCCACCGGCAAGGCGCGCGAAGTCCTGGCCGAGGAGATGCACCCGCGCATGGATACCAACTCCTCTTCCTACAACCCGCCCAACGTAGCGGTGATCAACGACGGCGAGCAGGCCATCTGGTTTTCGCAGCGCAGCGGGTGGGGGCACCTGTATCTTTATGACCTTCACGGCGGCAAGTTGCTGAACGCCATCACGCAGGGCGACTGGCTGGTGCGCGACATCATTCACGTGGATGAAGAAAACCGCCGGCTGTACTTCACCGGCGCGGGCCGTGAAGGCGGCAATCCCTACTACCGCTATCTTTACCGCGTTGATCTCGATGGCAGCAACCTCACCCTGCTGTCGCCCGAGCCGGCCGACCACCTGATCGAATCGCCCTACAACGACGTGCT
>CBFGWJ010000598.1:0-1825 GCA_965652335.1 uncultured Gammaproteobacteria bacterium
AGGGCTCAGGACGCACGCCGTTCTCCCGTGGTGGTGATGGCCGCGCCGCGCTGGGACCGGTTTTGCGCGAGTACATCGTCAGTGAAGCGATGGCGGCGTTCGGTATTCCCACTTCACGCACCCTGATGGCGGTCACCACCGGCATGCCGGTGTTCCGCGATGGCCGCGCCCTGCCCGGCGCGGTGCTGGCCCGCGTGGCGCGCAGCCACATCCGCATCGGCACGGTGGAATTCTTTGCCTCGCGCAATGATGTTGAGGCATTGCGGGCCCTGGCTGATCATGTCATCGCCCGGCATTACCCATCAGCTGCCGATGCCGAACAGCCTTACCTGGCGATGTTCCGTTCAGTGCTAAAACGGCAGGCCGCACTGGTCGCCCAATGGCAAGGCATCGGCTTCATCCACGGCGTGATGAACACCGACAACATGCTGCTGTCGGGCGAAACCATTGATTACGGACCCTGCGCCTTCATGGATGATTTCGACCCCGCCACCAAGTACAGCTCCATCGATGAATACGGCCGCTATGCCTGGCGCAACCAGCCGCCGATTGCGCACTGGAACCTGGCCTGCCTGGCGCAGGCATTGCTGCCGATCCTGGGAGACGACCAGGAAGCCGCGGTGGAGCAGCTGAAGAACCGGCTCGACCAATTCCCGAAGGCATTCGAGCGGGCCCACCAGGCGGAACTGAATCGCAAACTCGGGCTGCCGGATTCAGAGGCGGAATCTGCCCGGCTGGGCACTGAATTCTTTGAACTGCTGGCCGAAACCCACAGCGACTTCACCCTGGCGTTCCGGCGCCTGGCGGAACTGGCCAACCCGGAATCACTCACCGCGGATTCGCCGGGAATCGCTGCATTGTTTGAGTTTCCCGACGCATTCACACCCTGGCTGGAGCGTTGGAAAGCACAGGCAGCCATCGGCAGCGCGGGAGCGCAGCCACGGCTGGAAAAAATGCTCCAGGCCAACCCGGTGTACATTCCGCGCAATCACCGTGTGGAAGCCGCCCTCAAGGCCGCGGTTGAAGATGGCGATTTCGCTCCTTTCCATGAGCTGGTGGATGTGCTGAAAAAGCCCTTCACCTACCAGCCCGGCAAGAATCTCTACGCCACGCCTCCCAGGCCGGAAGAAGTCGTACCCGCCACCTTCTGCGGCACCTGATCCCGGCCCCAAACCGACCCCAAACCGACCCCACGCCGGGCGATTGCGGAAAATTTTGCGCCCGGATATGCTCTCGCCACCGGAGTTCAACTACCAGTAGAGCCCGCACCGGGTATTCGACGGTCGTGCCAGGAGACTTGCAATGTTGAGTGTTTTGGGGCGCGTCCTGTGCGGACTGCTGCTGTGTGCGCCTGTGGCCCAGGCGGATATTCTTGCCGGCAAGCAGGGCGTCGCGGTAGCCGGCAACACCCTCATGCGGTTTACCGACGCCCAGTCGGGCAATGTCGCTCCGGCCGCCACTTTTGGCGGCGCAAATTCCGGACTGCTCGGCGCCCAGGACATGGCCTGGCTGCAATCCAGCCGTGAATTGTATGTCACGGATTTCCAGGCCCAGGCCATCCAGGTTTACAACGTACTTTCCGGCGATGCCGCTCCGGTGCGCACCATCACCAACCCGAACCTCGGGCAGCCGCGGCAACTGGTGCTGATTCCCGAACACAATGAGCTAATGGTAATTACGCAGCTGAATTTCGTTTCCACGTTTGCGCTGGATGCCAATGGCAGCGCCGCCAAATTGCGCCAGATCGGGGTTTATCCCAACCCGGTTTCAGGCATCAACAATCCTTCCGGCCTGGCCTACAACCCGGCCACGGACGAAATCTACG
>CBFGWJ010000599.1:0-1823 GCA_965652335.1 uncultured Gammaproteobacteria bacterium
TCCTGGTGGCGGCAATACCGGCCATCATCGCCGCCGCGCTGGTGGTGGTGATGTCGTTCCATGCGCCGGCGCCGGAGGGCAAGGCTTCCGGCCACCACGGCCATTAAGCGGGCATTCGGCATGGCCTTGAATTTGGGTGTAGGAGCGAGCCACGCTCGCGACCCATCACAAGGTCGGCAGCATGGCGGTCTCCCATATGTAGGAGCGAGCCATGCTCGCGACCCACTACAAGGTCGGCAGCATGGCTGCTTCCCAAATGCAGGAGCGAGCCATGCTCGCGACCAATGGCGATTGCTGGCCATGGTACTGGTTTTGTGCCTGGTTTCAGCCTGCCGCTACGAGCCCGATGCTACGGCTAAACTTGAACCGGAACCGGCGATGGCAACGGCTACGGCGGAAACCATACCTCAACCCAACATCCTGCTGATCGTGGCTGATGATGTGGGTTACTCGGACCTGGGCTTCCATGGCAGCGAAATCGAAACGCCCAACCTCGATGCACTCGCGGCAGGCGGCGTGCGCCTCGACAATTTCTACGCCAGCCCGATGTGCTCCACCACGCGCGCCATGTTGCTCACCGGCCTGGACAATCACCGGTCGGGTTTCGGCAACCTGGTGGAGCGTTTGTCCGGGAACCAGAAAGGCCAGCCGGGTTATGAGGGCCGCCTGAACGAGCGGGTGGTTACGCTGCCCGAGATCCTGCAGCAGCAGGGCTATCGCACGTATTTCACCGGCAAGTGGCATCTTGGCAAGGGTCGAGGCGCAGCGCCGCAGGAACGCGGCTTCGACCGGTCCTTTGCCCTGCTGGAATCCGGCGCCGGGCAGTTTGGCAACATGCTGCCGCTGCTCGGGCCAGGCATTGCCGAGTACATGGAAGACGGCGTGATGCTGGAATCGCTGCCAGAAGATTTCTACGCCAGTGAATCGTATGTGCGGAAACTGGCTGGATACCTGCAGCAGGACCAGGACGCCAGGGACGACAGGCCGTTTTTCGCCTACCTGGCGTTCACCGCGGCGCATTTTCCGTTGCAGGCCCGGGTTGAATCCATCGCCCGCAATCAGGGCCGCTATGATGCCGGTTACGAGGCCATCCACGCTGCCCGATTGCAGGGCTTGCAGGATGCCGGCCTGATCGATGCCCCGAAGACGCAATTCCCCGCCCTGGATTCTGAACCTTCCTGGTCAGAACTGAACCCGGAGCAACGCCGGGTGGAAGCACGCCGCATGGAAATCTATGCGGCCATGATCCAGGACATGGACCACCAGGTCGGTGTCCTGCTGGATGTGCTGAAGAGCACCGGGCGGTATGACAACACCCTCATTGTGTTCCTGTCGGACAACGGCGCCGAAGGCCATTACCTGAAGTGGGGACTGGATCCATTGGTGGCCTGGGCCGAGAGTTGTTGCGACAACAGCCTGGATAACATGGGCGCAGCCGATTCCTACCTGATGCTGGGCCCGTCCTGGGCGCGCGTGGCCATGGCGCCTTATCGCATGTTCAAGGGTTTTACCTCTGAAGGCGGCATCAAGGTGCCGGCCTTCGTCCACTACCCGGCGAAAATTCCGGGCGGCGCCACCAGCAAGGCACTGTTGCATGTCATGGACATCATGCCCACCGTGCTGGAACTGGCGGACGTTTCCGCGCCGCTGGGAGAGTTTGGCGGCCACCCGGTCGAAGCCATGCAGGGACGATCCATGTTTCCGGTGCTTGAAGGCCGCGCCGAAAAGCTGCGCGGCGAGACGGATTACCTGGGCTGGGAAATTTATGGCAAGCGCGCCATTCGCCAGGGCGACTGGAAAATCGTCTGGGAGCCACCGTTCGT
>CBFGWJ010000600.1:0-1814 GCA_965652335.1 uncultured Gammaproteobacteria bacterium
CGCGTCAAACAGGCGCGCTGTGCGCTCCTGGTCGGCCGGGCTGGTAAGCAGTTCAAAACGCCAGCCCGCAGGGGATTCCACAGCGCGCCCGTACCTGAGGTCGCGGGTGCGGAAATACATCATGGCGTTGCCCAGTTTGGCGACATCCACCAGGACTTTCGACCCGTCCAGGTCGATCGACTGGCTGTAGATGGCGTTTTCGCGGCTGATGCGCATTTCATCTTCCACGAAAGCCCACAGGCGATTGAATGCGCGTTGTGCCGTCAGTACACCGGCGGACAGTTGTGATTCGATTTCATCCAGCTCGGCCACACGTTCACCGCGTTTGAACGGAAAGCCGTTGTTGACCTGCTGGCGTAGTTTCGCCAGTTGCTCCATGAGTACCGGTTCCAGCACGCTGGCGCTGTCACCGGCTGCCGCCACATCCACTTTCATCTGTTCCAGGTCCTGTTCCAGCTGCTGCAATCGCAAGGCTTCCCGGTCGCGGCTGGCTTCAAGCTCTGTGAGCTGGGCGGTCAGGAAGGCCATGCGGTTGCGGTGCTCATCGCGTGACATGGCCAGCTCGGTTTGCAGCTCATCCACCTGGCCGCGCATCTGCACCAGCCGGGCGGCGAGATTCTCGATGGCATCCTGTGACACTTCCTGGGCCGAGACAGTACCCGGCCATGGCACCATGCAGCTGCCAAGCAGCGCGCAGGCCATGAAACAATTTTTCAATCTGGTGTTCATGATCATTCCCGGTTTGAACAGGTACCGGCCGGGCAGGAAGGTGTATTCCGCCGGCTCGATGCTGCGCAGTCTAGGGAGCGTTTGTGACATTGCTGTTACAGATGCGGTCCTGACGTGTCACGAAGTTGTCACGGAATCGTCACTGCCCTGCAACACAGAATCCCTAGCATTCCCTCCCGACCACGTTGGAGTGGACGTGTGTTCTCAACTGAAAATCAGGTAATCGAGGAAACGAGAATGAAATACAGGAATTCATTGCTGGCAGTAGTTGCTGTGCTGCTCAGTATGGTGTCGGTGTCAGCGGGTGCATTTACCATTGACCGCCAGCTGGATGGTTATTGGGTGGAGAAAGACCTGGACAGCCGCCGTGGCTGGGGCCTCCAGTACATTCCAACAGGCCCCGAGCAGGGCGTGATCTTCATGGCCGGTTTCGTCTATGACGACGTGGGCGAAGCTTTCTGGGTCAGTGGCAGCGCCAATGTTGCGCCGGGCCAGTTCGAAGTGTCCATCCCGTTGATCACGGTAAAAGACGGTGTGTGGGGTCCGGAAGCCGGCAACCCGGTCAACGACAACGAGAACTGGGGCACCATGAACATTGAGTTCATGGATTGCAACAATGCGGAATTCACCTGGACCAACACCCCGTTCGGCAACGGCGACAATCCGTTTGAACCCATCCTCAATGTGGTTAAAGGTTCGCAGAACGACAAATGCGTTTACCAGAAGCCCTTTGATTCCTGCCCGGCATTTTCAACGCCAGCGGCAACGCCACGCACCTGCATTATGTCAGGTACCTATAACCAGGACATCACGCTGACCAACAACACTATTTGGGTGCTCAGCGGTGGTGTGTTCATCGGCGACAAGGACGCCACGGACAACGACAGTGTCCTGACCATCGAAGCCGGCACCCGCATCATCGGCAGCGGCGGCATCGACCTGCTGGTAATCAGCCGTGGCAGCAAGATCATTGCCGAAGGCCAGCCGTATGCGCCCATCGTCTTCTCCGGGCCGAAGACGGTTGGCGAAGGTGCCAGTGCAGGTGACTGGGGTGGCCTGGTGATCAACGGTTTCGCCCCCATCAA
>CBFGWJ010000601.1:0-1814 GCA_965652335.1 uncultured Gammaproteobacteria bacterium
CGTTCGGCGGCGGGAATTCCCCAGGTGGCATCACGGGTGTCGACCACCAGGGTTCCCGAATCAATGATCTGCGGGTAGTTGAACTCCCGATGATCCGTCAGGACCAGGATGCAGTCCGCTGCCTTGAAATCCGCGTCCGTCAAATCCTGCGAGTGGAATTCGCAACCATTGATTTCGATGGACGGTACATGGGGGTCTACATAGACGATCTCCGCTCCTTTGGTCATCAGGCTGGAAAGCACCTGCAGGGCAGGCGACTCGCGGATATCACCTACGCCGCGTTTATACGCCACCCCCAAGGCCACGATGCTGGATCCTTTCAGGCACAGGCTGCGCTCATTGAGCGCATCGCTGATCAGGCGCACCACGTGTCCGGGCATGGACTGGTTGATCTCTTCCGCCAGCGGAATGAAGCGCGCTTCATAATTGCTGAGTCGCATCTTCCAGGTGAGGTAAGCCGGATCAATGGGGATGCAATGCCCACCGATGCCGGGCCCGGGGTAAAAAGGCATGAACCCGAACGGCTTGCTGGCCGCGGCATTGATCACCTCACGGGAACTGACCCCGAGCTGCCGGCACATCAGCGAGAACTCGTTGGCGAGCGCGATATTGACGCTGCGGAACACGTTCTCATACAGCTTGGCCAGTTCCGCCACCTTGGGTGTGGAAACTTCGATCACCTTGTCCACGATTTGCCGGTAAAGCGCCGCCGCCAGCCGGGTGCATTGCGGAGTAATCCCGCCGGTCACCTTCGGAATGTCCCTGACCACGAACTGCGTGTTGCCCGGATCAATCCGTTCCGGTGAAAACGCCAGGAAAAAGTCAGTGCCGGCCTTGAGCCCGGTGGCTTCGAACAGCGGCAACAACAGTTCTTCCGTGGTGCCGGGGTAGGTGGTGGACTCGAGAATGATCAACTGGCCGGGCCGCAAACACTCCACCAGGCGTTCGGCTGTGGCCAGTATGTAGGAGATGTCCGGATCCTTTGATTTGCGCAGCGGCGTCGGCACGCAAATCAGGATGACGTCGCTGTTACCCAGCGATGAAAAGTCGGCGGTGGGATGATACCGGTCATCATCGCTCAACTGCTTGAGCTCGGCGTCTGCCACATCAGGGCTCCTGGCTTCGAAACGCTCGAGTCCGCTGATGCGTGCAAGGTCGATATCCAGGCCGGTCACCCTGAAGCCTTCACGCGCCAGTGCCACGGCCAGCGGCAGGCCGACGTAACCCTGGCCGATCACCGTGACCAGGGCGGTATGGTTCAGGACTCTGGCCAGCAGGCTGGTGTAGACATCCTGGAAAGCCTCCCTGTCAGTGGCCAGCGCCAGGGCGGGTGCCAAAGCGGGTGCGGTTTTCGGACTGGTTGCCGGCCTGACGCGTGCGCGTCTGGCAACGGCTGAATGGGCTTTATGCATGTGGGTTTTCTCGATTAATTGAACTGGATTAAGGAATGCCGGGTTCGGCAAGCTGTCAGGCTTGGGCCTGTCTGGTGTGAAAATGCCGGACTGACGGTTTCGAACTGCTTTACAGGGCAACGTCGCGGTTGCGGAGGTCCTGCTGGCTGGGTGTGTCTGCTGCCTGGTCGATTTTTTGCGTCAGGCTGGAAAGATCCGCTGCAGTGTCCACAACCAACGGCTGGTCCGTTTGTTGCCTGCTTGCCTGCAGCTGGGACTGGTGGGAACGGCCGAAAATCATGGCGACTGTTTCAAACAGGATGCGGATGTCGAGCCACAGGGAATAGTGCTTCAGGTAGTAGAGATCAAAGCGCAACTTCTCCAACTCCTCATGGAGGTTGTTGGCATACCGGTAACGAACCT
>CBFGWJ010000602.1:0-1801 GCA_965652335.1 uncultured Gammaproteobacteria bacterium
CGAAGATCAGAACCGCAACGATCAGGCTCCAGAAGTACAGTTCCTTGCCATGGCCAAAAGGATGCTGTTGGCTGGCCGGGCGCTCGCTCAGTTTGATGCCCACCAACAATAATATGGCGTTACCCGAGTCGACAGCGGAATGAATGCCCTCGGACAGCATCGCGGAACTGCCGGTAACCCCCGCAGCGATGAATTTGATCACCGCAATGGCCAGGTTGGCGGCCAACGCTCCATAAATCGCAATGGGTTTACCGCCCGGGCTCATCGAACCGATGCCGTGATCCGCCACACGATGCCACCCACATCGTCAGCAACCAGCAGTGCACCCGACTTGTCCAGCACCACGCCAACCGGGCGACCGTAAGCCTGGTCCTCGTGCAGGAAACCGCTGGCCACATCCAGCGGCTGTCCCGAGGGTGTGGCGCCGTTGAAGGGCACGAATATTACCTGGTAGCCACTCCTGGGCTTGCGGTTCCAGGAACCGTGCTGTCCGATGAACATGCCGTGTGCATAGCGCGGCGCCAGCGCCTGTCCTTTCGAGGCCGCCAGTCCCAGCGAGGCAGTATGGGAACCCAGCGCATAGTCAGGCACTTTCGCTTCTGCTACCAGTTCAGGCCGTTGCGGCTGAACCCTTTCATCTACATTCCCGCCGAAGTAGCTGTAGGGCCACCCGTAAAATCCACCATCAACGACCGATGTGAGGTAGTCGGGCACCAGGTCACCGCCCAGGTCATCGCGCTCGTTGACTACGGTCCAAAGCACCTGCGAACCCGGCTCCCAGGCCATGCCATTGGGATTGCGCAGGCCGCTGGCGAATACACGATGGCCGCTGCCATCGATGTTCATTTCCCAAATGGCTGCCCGGCCTTCCTCGGCCTCCATGCCGTTCTCGCCGACATTGCTGTTGGACCCGACTGTGACATAGAGTTTGGTGCCACCGGAATTGGCAATGATGTTTTTGGTCCAGTGGTGGTTGATCGGACCACCTGGCAGAGCCAGAATCTGCTTCGGGGCGGTGTCGATTCGTGTGTCGCCGGCGGAGTAGGGAAAAGCCAGCACGGCATCGGTTGCCGCAACAAACAACTGTTGTTCCACCAGCACCATGCCGAACGGTGAGTTGACCTCGTCAATGAATACCGTACGCAGGTCGGCTACTCCGTCGGCATCGGTGTCGCGCAGCAGCGTGATTCGATTGGCGCTGGGATGTCCCGATCCGGCCTTTTTCATCGCCCGCCCCATGATCCAGCCGCGCAGGCCGTTGCCGTCCTCGGGTTTGGGCGGTGCATCGGTCTCGGCCACAAGCACGTCGCCGTTTGGTAGTGTGTAGAGCCAGCGCGGATGATCGAGGCCGTCAGCAAACGCCTTGATCTGCAGGTCTTTGGCTACTTGCGGAGTTATTCCCTTCGGCCAGCCTTCTGCATCGGCTATGTGCACCGTAGGAATCAGCTCGTCCTGGGGACTGGGCAAGGTTGGGTTGGGGCCATAGCCAGCTTCGATCGGCAGGGTTGAGTTTTCGCTGCATGCGGCCAGGCAAAACACTGTCAACAGGAGCAACAGCCATGGGGGTCCGGGCCGCAGATGGTTGTACTGCGGTCGCGGCATCTCTGCTGAATGGGCTGGCAGTGCAGAATACTTTGTCATTGCGTTAACTCCTGCGGTGGGCCTGGTGTTCATTCGGGCCGGGGTGGTGGGGTTGCTCTTCGATTTCCTCGCGCACCTGCGCATACGCCATCATTGCGAACAGCGCACTGCCACCGATGATGTTTCCCAGCAGCGCGGGCAGGGCGAAGCCGCCGATAGC
>CBFGWJ010000603.1:0-1800 GCA_965652335.1 uncultured Gammaproteobacteria bacterium
CTGCCGGTGGAAATCGGCGGCGTGAATTCCATGCTGCCCATCATGGCGGCAGCGCGCAGCGGCCTGCCGCTGGTCAATGCCGATGGCATGGGCCGGGCTTTTCCGGAAATCCAGATGGTGTCGTTCAACATCCAAGGCGTGTCCTGCACGCCGGCGGTGATTGCCGATGACCACCTCAACTCATTCGTGATTGAAACCGGCAACGCCAAGCGCGCCGAAGACCTGGTGCGCGTGGCTTCCATCGAGATGGGTTGCAGCGTCATCATGTCGTCCTATTCCATGAGTGGCGCGGAAGTGAAACGCACGGCCGTTCCGGGAACGATGACCCTGGCCCTGGAAATCGGCCGCGCCATTGCCCGCGGCCGGCACAGCGGTGACCCGGTAGATGAACTGGTGAGGTTCCTCCGCGGCACGGAGTACTACAACCAGTGCAGAATCCTGTTTGAAGGCAAGGTCAGCGACCTGCGCCGTGAAACCCGGCGAGGCTTTGCCATCGGCTACTGCCACCTGGTGGCGATGGATGGCTCCGGGCGCGAAATGGAAGTCACCTTTCGCAACGAGCACCTGGTGGCAAGAGAGGACGGCAGGTTGCGCGCCATTGTGCCCGACCTGATCTGCATGGTGGACAACGAAACCGCAGAGCCGGTGCCGGTGGAGTCGCTTAAATACGGCCAGCGGCTGACGGTTCTGGGCGTCAGCGCGCCGCCGATACTGCGCAGCCCGCAGGCATTGGCGGTAGTCGGGCCGGCCGCATTCGGGCTGGAGGATACCTTTGTGCCGGTGGAAGACCTGTAGACCGGCGCTCGCGAACAGTGAACTCAAAGAGGAATGCAAACATGAAATCGGTCATTCACGTCATTACCCCCATCGTTACCTCAGGCTTCCGTACGGGCGACGACTTCAAGGTTTGCGAGCGCGACGATCTCGAAGTCACGCACAGTATGCTCAACAGTGGCCCGGCCTCTATTGAATCCGAGTTTGATGAGGCCCTGGCCATACCCGACACCATCCGGCTCGCCATTGAAGCCGAGCGCGCCGGCGCCCATGCAATTGTGATCGATTGCATGGGTGATCCTGGCATCGCGTCGTGCCGTGAAGCCGTGTCCATTCCGGTGCTGGGACCCTGCCAGACTGCGTTGCACGTGGCGGCCATGCTGGGCCACCGCTTCAGTTTCATCACCGTGCTCGACCGCCTGCGGCCCATGCTGGACCACATCGTCGCAGGTTACGGTTTGACCGGCAGCTATGCGGCGTTTGAGGCCGTCAACGTACCGGTGCTGGATATCTGCCACGACGTTGAAAAGTTGGGCAACCTGCTGGCTGAGAAAGCCATCAAGACCGTACGCGTGGATCATGCCGGAGCCATCGTGCTGGGTTGCACCGGTTTCATGGGCCTGGCGGAAGTGATCCGTGAACAGCTGCTGGCTGAAGAACTCGATGTGCCGGTGATTGACGCCATTCCGCTGACCATTCGCGTCGCCGATTCGCTGGTCAAGTGCGGACTCAGTCACAGCAAATTCGTTTATCCCAAGCCCGGCAAGAAGGACATCGTGGGTTTCCCCATGCCCGACATCTGGAGCTGACTCAGAGCAGCTGCAGTTCCCGCGCCACCGCCACCGCCTGCAGGCGGCTGCTGACATTGAGCTTGACGAAAATGTTGCGCAGGTGAAAGCGTACCGTACTTTCCGTTACGTCGATCTTGCGGGCGATCACCTTGTTGGAAAATCCGTGCACCAGCTCCTGCAGCACTTCCAGTTCCCTGGGGCTGAGCAACGACTGTTCCTCCTCGCCTTCCCCGTG
>CBFGWJ010000604.1:0-1799 GCA_965652335.1 uncultured Gammaproteobacteria bacterium
GGCGTTGCGAATCGTATCTTCGGAATCAATATTGAGGTTGAGACCGGATGCAGCGGCCTGGTTGCGCAGCATGGTTACCAGTTCTTCAACCTTTTTGTCGGTGTGCTCGATGGCTCCGCGCGTTTGCTCGACCATTTGCAGCGTTTCATCCGGCTTGAACCACCCGGCAATCTCGCTCAGGTTGGCCAGCACGGCCAGGGCAGCGCTCAACACAGCCGTCGCGGCGCCAAGCCGCAAGGCCGTCCAGCGCCAGCGCCGGGTCACTTTTCTTGCGGGCGATTGACCCTTCGCCGAATGAACAGGCTGGTGGCCATTCTGCCCGGTGTTTCCGCTGGAGTCCTGCATCGAAGTTCACCTCATTGCGGTGAATAGTGTACTCCAGGACTGCCGGTTGTCATCGAGCGTGCCGTGGGTTCCGGAAATGCTTTTGCCGGATGCTGTTCCCTCACCGGGTACCGGGCAGAACGTTCCCGATCAGCCTCCGGGGCTGCACGAGGCGCTGCCGGAATTGCCACCCACCTCGTCGCCCTGCTCGGCGCAATTGGTAATGAACTGGGTGCAGTTGCCATCATCATTGGCTGAGCAGGTGCAGCCCAGCCAGGTGATGGTGCCGCCACTTTCGCTGTAATTGCAGTTGATTTCGGCTCTGAGCCCGCCGTCGCCGCCCGCAGCCTTGAGGCTGGTGGACGCGTTGGCGCTGGATGCAGCGCTGGCCCGCTTGGGCGTGGATTTGCAGGAATAGGTGGTCTGTTTACCGCGCTTTTTGGAAACTACTTCGCGCGAACCGCACATCTGCTTCATGGTGGTTTCGGGGCTGGAAACCTGCGAAATCATCCGCGTCTGGGCCAAGGCAGGGTTGGTGGCCAGGCCGGCCAGCAATGCCGTGATTGCAGCCATGGTGGCCAGTGAGGTGCATGAACAATTGGACATGACTGATCTCCCATCTGGTAGTGGCAGGAAGTTTGGGTGCGAACGGTTCTTGAACAGCTTGTACTGAAAGCCTAGCAGAGGAATCGCAAAAGTGTGGGCCAGGTTCAATTACTGGCCGGATCGCAAGCCCGAGGCCGTTGTCGCAGGCCTGTTGCACACAAAGTCCTGTTACGCAAGTAACTGATGCAGTAGTATGAACGTTTCCGTTGATTACAACGGCAGGAGCGTTGCATGACATATCGCGTTATCCAATGGGCCACCGGCGGCATGGGCAAGAACATACTGCGCGCGGTGATTGATCATCCGGCGATGGAACTGGCGGGCGTCTATGTCTACAGCGCCGGGAAAAGCGGCCAGGATGCGGGCGCTATCGCGCGGCGGCCCGAAACCGGTGTGCTGGCGACCAATAGCATCCATGAAATATTGGCGCTGGACGCCGATGTGGTGATTCACGCGGCGCGTATATCGCCGCCCTATGGCTCGCACGATGCCGACCTGATCCGCCTGCTGGCTTCCGGCAAGAACGTGATCAGCATCAACGGTTTCACCCATCCGGCCCATTGGGGCGGTGAGCGCCTGGCGGCGCTTGAGGCTGCGTGCCGTGAGGGTAATTCGACGTTGATGGGCGCTGGACTGAATCCGGGCTTTGTCGGCGAACAGCTGGCGGTGGTGGCAACGGGTGTCTGTTCCGCGGTGGATCACATCGAGATCGTGGAGAGCGTCAGCTGCCTGCCGGTGCGCAATGCCGATTACGTCTACAAGGCGCTCGGGTTCGGCGCCGACCCAGCGGATGCACATCCCAACGATCCGGGCTGGGGGCCGGCGGCATCTCTCAATGGCATGTACGAGGAAGTGCTGGCCGCCATGGC
>CBFGWJ010000605.1:0-1798 GCA_965652335.1 uncultured Gammaproteobacteria bacterium
GGCAAGCGTTGCGAGGCCATGCGCGCCGGGATGACGATGCAGTATTCGGGATGCGTGGCCGGTGTAGTTCCGGGAAGTGTCATGGGCTTCGTCCGCTTTGACTGACGGCTTGCATCATGCCCTCAACCACGGCCAATTCAAAATGTCCCGGCAGGTGTGCATCCACCGCCAGGTACCAGGCATTCCGCAAATCAAGGCCGCGGCATTTCACAGCGTCCTTCTCGGTCATGATGATGGGGTAATCGGGGTTGAGCGCGGCGAAATCAGCGGGCCTGTAGGCGTGGTGGTCCGGCCAGGCATGCCGGTCGAGCAACAGCCCGGCCTGTTCCAGCGTGTGGAAAAACCGTTCCGGGTTGGCAATGCCGGCCACGGCGCTGGCTCGGCAACCGCTGAACTGGGACAACCGCCAGGAGAGTTTCTGGTCGAGCGCGTGCAGCATGCCGGGTACCAGGCTCATGCGCACGATATTCGGCGCATTGAGATCCGTTGCCGATTCGCCATTGAGCACCACGTAATCTACCTGCTGCAGCCGTTGCTGCGGTTCGCGTAATGGACCGGCCGGCAGTTGCAGGCCATTGCCGAAACCACGACTGGTGTCGATCACGCAGATTTCCATGCTGCGCGGCAGCCGGTGATGTTGCAGGCCGTCATCGGCAATCACCACGTCAACGCCCTGGACGAACAAAGCCCGTGCGGCTGCGCAGCGGTCATTGGCAACGATGACCGGAACGCCGGTGCGCTGCGCCACCAGCAGGGGTTCGTCGCCGACCATGGCGGGATCAGAATCCGCACTGACCCGTTGCAGGCCACGGCTGTTGCGGCCATAGCCGCGGCTGGCCACGCCAACCTTCAATCCGGCATCCCGCAGGATGCGGCACAGGCGAATCACCAGCGGCGTCTTGCCGCTGCCGCCCACGTTGAGATTGCCGATAACCAGGATGGGGCAACCGGCCAGGTCGCTGGCATTTCTTTGCTTGAGGGCGCGGTCCAGCAGGAATCCGCCACGGTACAGCGGCACCAGCGCGCGGAGCCACAGAGGAGCAGGTTGGCCGCCGTACCAGATCCGGTTCAGCCAGCGCTCGAGGTCCGCGCGCATGGTCGAGGGTTCCTTGAGCACGGCTCAGGATTCCGTATGCACGGCTTTGGGTTCCAGGCGCATGGTTCAGGCACTCCCGTTCCTGCCCGGGCTGAACTGGGTGTTGTACAGCCCGGCGTAAACCTTGCCGTGGGCCAGCAACTGTTCGTGGGTGCCTGATTCCACCACCCTGCCCTGGTCCAGCACGACTACCTGGTCAGCGTTTTCGATGGTGGACAGGCGATGGGCAATCACCAGCGTCGTCCGGTGTTTCATCACTTCGGCCAGCGCTTCCTGGATGGCGCGTTCGGATTCATTGTCCAGCGCTGAAGTGGCCTCATCCAGTATCAGCACCGGCGCATCTTTCAGCAACGCCCTGGCAATCGCCAGGCGCTGGCGCTGGCCACCCGAAAGCAGTGTGCCGTTCTCGCCCACCTGGGTGTCCAGTTGCTGTGGCAGGCGCTCGATGAATTCCATGGCATGCGCATCCTGCGCGGCTTTCTCGATGGCAGCCTGCGATGCTCCGGCGAGTGCGCCATAGGCGATGTTGCCGGCTACGCTGTCGTTGAACAGCACGACGTCCTGGCTGACCAGCGCGATCTGCGCCCGCAGGCTGTCCAGCGTGTAATCCTTTAGCTCCACCCCGTCCAGCAGGATATGGCCTTCGCTGTAGGGGTAGAAACGGGGCAGCAGGCCCGCCAGGGTGGTCTTGCCGCTGCCGGA
>CBFGWJ010000606.1:0-1796 GCA_965652335.1 uncultured Gammaproteobacteria bacterium
ACCTGCAGGCCACTTTTCCGCGCGGCAGCGGACAAGTCAGCGGCGCTGGCGCCTTCGGTCATGAGTATTTCAACCGCCTGAAAGCCGGCATCGCGAGCCGCCTGGAAACGCTGCAGCAGCGGCAGCTCGCGAAACAGAAAGGTGATGTTGGCACTGAAGTGTGGCATGGAATATTCCCTGGTGGGAGGTTTCGGGTCTCAGATCCGGGTCTGGTCCGCACCCTTGGTTTCCAGCATGGCGCGGGCTTCGTCCGGCGTGGCGATTTCCAGCGACAACTCCTCCAGAATCCTGCGAATCCGCCGCACCTGGTCGGCATTGGAACGTGCCAGTTCGCCCTTGCCATACCACAGCGAATCTTCCAGGCCGACGCGTACATGGCCACCCAGCAGGGCCGCCTGGGTGACTGCAGCGATCTGGTCCTTACCCGCTGCCAGGCAGGACCAGTGGTAATCATCGCCAAACAGCTCATCAGCGGTCTGCTTCATATGCTGTATGTGTTGGGGTGTGGCCGCCAGCCCTCCGGGAAATCCCATGACGGATTGAATCAGGAATGGAGGTTTGACCCAGCCCTGATTCTGCAGGAATTTCAGCGTATGCAGCTGGCCAATGTCAAAGGCTTCGAATTCGAACTTGATGCCGAGATTCTGCCCCAGCTCCACCGCAATCTGCTCCATGCCGGCATAGGTATTGGTCATGGTGATGTGCTTGGTGGCCTTGAGGAATTTGTATTCCCAGTCGTATTTCCAGGTGCCCTCAAAGCGTTCGGCCACCGCCCACACCCCAGGAATCATGGGGCCGAGATTGAAGGAACAGACCTCCGGCGAGAACTCCTTGGGAGCTGCCAGGCGACGCTGGAACAGGGCGGCGGCATCGCCGTCCCTGACGATCTGCCGATCAGGCTGGCCGGTCGTTATATTGATGATGGCATCGCAGCCCGCCTTGATCGGCGCCAGGAATTGCCGGTAAACCTCCGGATCGGTAGTCGGATAACCGTCCTCCGGCTCGCGGGCATGCAGGTGTATCATCGCAGCGCCGGCCTCAGCGGCAGCCAGTGCTTCATCCTGGATCTGTTGTGGGGTAATCGGCAGATAGGGCGACATGCTGGGCGTGTGTGCAGCACCCGTAATGGCGCAGGTGATGATGACCTTTTTGCGTTCTCTCATGATGTTCCTTCGCTCGATGTATCAGGATTTTCTTGGTCGTAAATAGGCCCGCTGGAAGTACGGACTGCCAACGCAGGCGGTTTGTGCATCTGCTTCCTGGTGAATGATTTCGCTCAAACTGGCACCGTCCGTGGCTGCTCTCAGCATCTGCTTGGAATAAGCCTGTGGCATCACCGAACGGCTGGCCAGCTTTCTGGCCCGTTCCCGCACCGACTCGGCCATCTGCCCGGCTGGAAATACCCCGCTGGCGAGACCCAGGTCCAGGCAACGGCCTGCCGTCAGTTTTTCCGCTTCCAGCACCAATTGCAATCCCAGGTTGTAGCCGATTTTCCGCGCCAGCAGCCAGTTGGCGCCACCGTCTGCCACCAGACCCAGGTTGGTGAACACCAGATCCAGGCTGGCTTGTTCCGACAGGTACACCTGATCGCAGAGCAGAACCAATGAACAGGCCAGGCCGATGGCCGCACCCTCGACGCTGGCAATGATCAGTTTATTGCAGTTTTGCAGGCTTTCCGCCAGTGGCAGGTAATCGTCGATCATGGACTGCTTCAAATCGGCGGCGGATTCAAGAATCCCGGCTGAAAGGTCGATTCCGAAAGAGAAGCTTTTGCCTCCGTTCGCGGCCAGGACGAT
>CBFGWJ010000607.1:0-1786 GCA_965652335.1 uncultured Gammaproteobacteria bacterium
GAAGGCCGCCGGTCACCACCAGAAATTTCAGTAATCAAACCAAAGGAAAGTCTGTTGACGCACTATATCAAATGGCTGGATAGCCTGGGCATGTCGGATCTGGACCAGGTGGGCGGCAAGAACGCCTCGCTGGGTGAAATGATCAGCCAATTAACGGACCTGGGTGTTTCTGTACCAGGCGGTTTCGCCACTACCGCGGAGGCGTTCCGGGAGTTCCTGGCCCAGTCCGGGCTGGCGGATCGCATCCACCAGCTGCTGGGCGAACTGGATGTCGAAAACCTGCAGGCATTGGCCGCCGCGGGTAAAACCATTCGCGCCTGGGTGATGGAAACCCCATTCCAGCCGGAATTCGATGCCGCCATCGAACAGGCCTGGCGGCAGCTTTGTGAGCAGCTGGGCGTGGAGCCTGCTGTTGCGGTACGATCTTCTGCCACGGCGGAAGACCTGCCGGATGCCTCGTTTGCCGGCCAGCAGGAGACGTTCCTAAACGTCCACGGCCTGCAACAAGTCAAAGAGCGCATTCACGAGGTATTTGCCTCGCTGTACAACGACCGGGCCATCTCCTATCGCGTCCACCAGGGCTTCGTGCATGCTGATGTCGCACTCTCGGCCGGTGTCCAGGTGATGGTGCGCTCCGACCTCGCATCCAGCGGCGTGATGTTCACCCTGGACACCGAGTCCGGTTTTCGCGATGCCGTGTTCATCACGGCTTCATACGGGCTGGGTGAAACCGTGGTTCAGGGCGCTGTCAACCCGGATGAATTCTATGTCTACAAGCCCGCCCTTGCTTCCGGCCATGACCCGGTACTGCGCCGCAATCGTGGTACCAAGCTGATCGAAATGGTCCATGGCGGCGATGGGAAGGGTGTGGAAACCCGCAAGGTCGAGCCCGAGCGCAGCCTGCAGTTCTGCATCAGCGACGAGGAAGTGCAGGAACTGGCGCGCCAGGCCGTCACCATCGAGAAGCACTACGGCAAGCCCATGGACATCGAATGGGCCAAGGACGGTGAAACCGGGAAGTTGTATATCGTGCAGGCCCGGCCGGAAACGGTGCGCAGCCGGGCCGGCAATACGGTGGAGCGGTATCGCCTGAAACAGCAGGGAGAAGCCCTCTGTGAGGGCCGCAGCATCGGCCACAAGATCGGTGCGGGCACGGCCCGCGTGGTGCGCTCCATTGCCGAGATGGATGACGTTGCCGAAGGCGATGTACTGGTTACCGACATGACTGACCCCGATTGGGAACCCATCATGAAACGCGCCGCCGCCATTGTCACCAATCGCGGCGGGCGCACCTGCCATGCGGCCATCATTGCCCGCGAGCTGGGAATTCCGGCGGTGGTGGGGTGCGGCGATGCTACCACGGCGATCCAGGCAGGCCAGGACGTGACGGTTTCCTGCGCCGAGGGCGACAGTGGGTTTGTCTATTCCGGCCTGCTGGATTTTGAGGTACAGGCGGATGATTTGCAGCAACTGCCGGAACCGCCACTGAAAATCATGATGAACGTCGGCAACCCCGACCGGGCCTTTGATTTTGCGTCCATTCCCAATGCCGGCGTGGGTCTGGCGCGGCTGGAGTTCATCATCAACCGCATGATCGGGGTGCACCCGAAAGCATTGCTGAATTTCTCGCAATTGCAGGGCGAAACCCGCGCCGAAGTGGTGCGCAAGACGGCCGGCTACCCGGACCCGGTAAGCTTTTACGTGGATCGCCTGGCCGAAGGGATTGCCACGATCGCTGCCGCGTTCGCACCCAAGCCGGTGATTGTCCGGCTGTCGGATTTCAAGT
>CBFGWJ010000608.1:0-1781 GCA_965652335.1 uncultured Gammaproteobacteria bacterium
TGAACTTCGGCTTCCACAACGCGCATCATTCACGGCCGACCGTGCCCTGGTACCGCCTGCCGGAATTCGATGCAAAGACCTTTGGTCGGGATCCACAACGATTCATTCCGTTCAGTGCGCAGCTGAAAATGTACCACCGCTACCGGGTTTACCGCGTGATGCATGAAGGCGGCCCGCTCGATGACGAGCAGGGCGCCATGGGCGAGGACTACCTCAAGGCCTGCCAGGAAGCCCGCAACTATGGCGGCAATGCCGTATCCTTCCTGACTTCGTTCTGACCAGTCCTGTGCAGCAGCTGCGAATTTACCAATCGTTGTGGGCCATGGACCGGCGTATACCAGGCCAGGCGGAGCCTCCGGTTGAGCAGCACTTCGAACGTATCGCCCAAGCCGGCTTTGACGGAGTGTGCATTGATCCTGCCCTCAACGAAATCGACGACATGCGCATGCTCAAACCGCTGTTTGAGCAGCATGGCCTGGGGTGCATGGTCAATGTGTTTCCGCACACGCTGGAAGAAATGCAGCCGCTGCTGGAGTTTGCCCGGGAGATGAACGCTTGCCAGGTGAACGCGCTGGGCACGCTGATTCCGCTCTCAGTGGATGAAGGCGCGGCCATGGCGCGCCGCTGGCTGGAAGATGCGGCTTCCGTCGGTGTGCCGCTGCTGTTTGAAACCCATCGCGACAGCCTTTTGAATGACCTGGGCTATACCCTGCAATTGATCGACGCTGTGCCGGAAATGCGGCTGTGCGCCGACCTGTCGCATTTTGTGGTGGACCGTGAAATACGCCTGCCGCTGAATGCCCGCGATGCGGAATATTTCCAGCGCATCCTGGATCGTTCCGACTGTTTCCAGGGCCGCGTGGCCAGTGCCGAACAGGTGCAGGTGCAGATCGGTTTTCCGCAACACCGGAAATGGGTGGAGCAGTTTCGCGCCTGGTGGGCTGAAGGGCTGCGGCTCTGGCGGGCGCGCAACGCGGATAACGCCAAGCTGGTATTCCTGTGTGAACTGGGTCCGCCACCCTATGCCATCACCGGCGCCGATGGCCTGGAGCTCTCTGACCGCTGGCAGGAAGCGCTGCAGATTCGCGAATGGGTTAAGGCCGCCTGGAATGCTGCCTGGGAATAAGGCAGGAAAATCCTACAATCGTTGGGCAATTTCCTGATGACTCGACAGCCTGGGTAGTCCAGGCTGTTCACCGAAGCGCAGATTGTTTTTTTTTGAGGGGAATGCCAACATGGGCTTCGTGAATACCAAAGTCACATTAATCAATCCTCGCAACAGCCAATACGCGCCGCTGGAAGTGGAAGCTTTGGCCGATACCGGCTCTGTTCATCTCGTCATTCCCGAGCATGTGCAACACCAGCTCGGATTGGAGCAACTGGAGCTGCGTGAAGTGAGGCTGGCCGACGGCTCGATTCGTTCGGTGCCCTATGTCGGGCCGATCCAGATTCGCTTTGCCAACCGAACCGGGTTTGGCGGCGCCCTGGTGATGGGGCCGCAGGTACTGTTCGGGGCCATTCCCATGGAGGACATGGACCTGGTGGTTTCACCCCGTGACCGGAGTATTCAGGTCAACCCAAATAGCCCCAACCTGGCCACTTCCATCGCCATGTAAACAGCCATTTCAATGGCGCGTTGTGAATGGGTTCCTGACCACGCCGTCAACGGCCTTCAGCCGTTACTTCCAGCGCGGTCTCGCAGTGCAGTTGCTGTTGTTCGCGTACATGTTTGCCCAGCCACCAAAAGGCCAGCATCGCCAGCAGCAGGTTGCAGATGGAAG
>CBFGWJ010000609.1:0-1781 GCA_965652335.1 uncultured Gammaproteobacteria bacterium
CTTGGTTGCTTCAAACTGACGGCCGGATCGCAGGATCTCCCGGAAAATCTCCAGGGCGACCGTCTCCGCGCTTTTTACTGTCCCGCGCCCTGAACATGCCGGGCAGGTCACGCACAACCGTCGCTCCAGGCTTTCGGTGGTGCGCTTGCGGGTCATTTCCACCAGGCCAAGCGCGGAAATTTCACTGACGCCTGTCTTGGCATAATCGCGTTCCAGAGCCCGGGTAAAGGAGCGCATCACCTGGCGCTTGTGCTCTTCATCACTCATGTCGATGAAATCGATGATGATGATACCTCCCAGGTTGCGTAGCCGAAGCTGCCGGGCGATTGCCTGGCTGGCTTCCAGGTTGGTCTTGTAGATGGTTTCTTCCTGGGTACGCGAACCCACGTAGCCACCCGTGTTTACATCGATGGTGGTCATGGATTCGGTCTGGTCGAACACCAGGTAGCCCCCCGATTTCAGCGGCACCTCCCGGCCCAGCGCAGTCTGGATTTCGTCTTCTATGCCAAACAGGTCGAAAATGGGCCGTTCGCCCTCATAAGCTTCAATCCGGTCCAGCCAGGCGGGAATGAATGCCGTTGCGAACCTGCGCGCCTGCTCCAGAACCGCCGGTGAATCAATGCGGACCCGGTCGATATTGGCGTGCATCATGTCCCGCAAAGCCCGCAGGGGGAGTGAGAGCTCCTCATAGACACACTCACCCGTGGATGCCTCCTGGCAACGCTGGCGGATCGTCTGCCACACTTTCGCCAGGTAGGACATGTCCGCGGCCAGGGCGAACTGGTCCACGCCTTCGGCATTGGTGCGCACGATATAACCTTGCCCGCAGCCTTTCGGGCGCAGGGTTTCAACCAGTTGCTTGAGCCTCTCCCGCTCCTGCGGGTCCTCGATACGAATGGACACGCCGATGGTGTCAGAGTCGGGCAGCAGCACCAGGAAGCGCGAAGGAATGCTGATGTTGGTGGTCAAGCGCGCGCCCTTGCTGCCCATGGGGTCCTTGATGACCTGCACGATCACCTGGTCACCGGCACGCAGCAGTTCGGCAATCAGCGGCACACGTGAATCACCCTGTTCCAGCGACGGGTCGCTGCGCGTCATGTCGCTGGCATGCAGGAATGCCGTTCGTTCCAGGCCGATTTCCACAAATGCCGCCTGCAGCCCGGGCAAAACGCGCGAGACGGTGCCCTTGAAGATGTTGCCTATATGGCCAAAGCGCCCGTCACGTTCCAGCCAGACCTCCTGCAACATTCCGCCTTCAACCAGGGCGACCCGGGTTTCCGAAGGCGTGGCATTGATCAGGATTTCTTCGCTCACACAGCAACCTGCGATGATTGTGGAATGGGCGGCAGGCTGAAGCCCGCAGCATGAAGTATTTCCATGGTTTCAAACAGGGGCAAACCCATAACCCCTGAATAACTGCCCCGGATCTCGCTGATCCGGTGGGCAGCGCAGCCCTGGACACCGTAGGCTCCGGCTTTGTCCATCGGCTCACCGGTGGCCACATAAGCCTCTATCCAGTCTTCCTCCAGTTGGGCGAACCGGACTTCGGTAACACTCAGGAGGCTGCGAATTGTCCCTGCATCCTCAACCAGGACCACAGCCGAATACACCTTGTGCACCTGGCCGCTCAGCAAACGCAGCATTTCCGCAGCTTCCGCGGCATCGCCCGGCTTACCGAGAATCCGGCCTTCGATTACCACGGTGGTATCCGCACCCAGCACCGGTAATCCGCTTTCATCCCGGCCGGCAACCGCCTGGGCCTTGTCCTGCGCGACCCGCCG
>CBFGWJ010000610.1:0-1773 GCA_965652335.1 uncultured Gammaproteobacteria bacterium
CCATGCCATCCATGCGCTGCGTTGGATATCGCCAGGCCTGGAGCCATTTGCAGGGCGAAATCGATCACGTTGCCATGGTGCAGAAGGCCCAGGCCGCCACCCGCCAACTGGCGAAAAGGCAATTGAGCTGGTTGCGTCAGGAATCGCAAGCGCTGTGGTATGATCTGCGATGGGAAGACGCGCGTAAATCGGTGCTGCGGGACTTCGATCGCTTCCTTGAAACCTGAGTTTGCAGCATCCAGATAAGTCGTATCTCGCGCCGGGGGGTCGAACGGCGGAGAAAGATCACAAAAAAAGGAGAGAACGGCCATGTCAAAGGGTCAATCGTTACAAGAGCCATTTCTGAATGCGCTGCGGCGCGAACGTGTTCCGGTTTCCATCTACCTCGTCAACGGTATCAAGCTGCAGGGCCAGGTTGAATCGTTCGACCAGTTCGTGGTGCTGCTCAAGAATTCCGTCAGCCAGATGATCTACAAACATGCCATTTCCACGGTTGTTCCCGCCCGCAATGTGCGTGTTTTTGATGAGGATGAGGAGCAGGATTGATCTTGTGAGCAGGATTCATTTTGTTTGACCGGGCAGAGCGGGGTGACCGGGCGGTCATACTTCACCCGGTTTTCAAGCACACCGGCCCGGAATCCCTTGATGAATTCCAGGAACTGGCCCGCTCCGCCGGGGCCGAGGTCGCAGGCGTCCTGAAGGCGCCAAGAGACCGGCCGGACGCCCGCTATTACGTGGGCAAGGGGAAGATCGAGCAGCTGAAAAACCTGGTGACTGAAACCGGCGCTGACCTGGTGCTGGTCAGCCAGGCCCTCAGTGCCGTGCAGGAACGCAATATTGAACAGGCTTGCGGCTGTCGTGTGCTGGACCGCAATACCCTGATCCTGGATATTTTCGCCCAGCGGGCCCAATCCTACGAAGGCAAACTGCAGGTCGAGCTCGCCCAGCTGCGGCATCTCTCCACGCGGCTGATTCGCGGCTGGACTCACCTGGAGCGGCAAAAAGGTGGCATTGGCCTGCGCGGCCCGGGCGAAACCCAGCTGGAAACCGACCGCCGCCTGATTTCCGTGCGCATCGACAAGCTGAATGAAAAACTGGAAAAAGTGGCCACCCAGCGCGAGCAAAGCCGCCGCCAGCGCCAGCGGTCGCGCAACCCCCTGGTGGCACTGGTGGGCTACACCAACGCGGGCAAATCCACACTGTTCAACCGCCTGACCGGGGCGGATGTGCTGGCCAGGGACCAGTTGTTCGCAACCCTGGATCCCACGGTGCGGCGCATGGAAGACCCCTCGGGTGGGGAAATTCTGATGGCCGACACCGTGGGTTTTGTCAGTGACCTGCCACATGAACTGATCGCCGCCTTTCGCGCCACCCTCCAGGAAGCGCGCGAAGCGGACCTGCTGCTGCATGTCATCGATGCTTCAGATCCCTGGCATTCGGAACGGCAGGCCGAAGTGGAGAGCGTGCTGGAATCCATTGGTGCGGGCACCATTCCGGTGATACGGGTGTTGAACAAGATCGATCGCACGGGCCAGCCAGCCCAGGCATTCAGCCACGAGAATGGCCAGGTGCACAGCGTTGCTGTATCGGCCCTCACCGGTGATGGCCTCGACCAGCTCAAACAGGCGATAACGGAACGACTGTCGGGCCAGCGGATTGTCAGCTGGCTGGAACTGCATGGCCAGGACGCCCGGTTGAGGGCGGCTCTGTTTGATCTCGGTGCTGTCAGCGAGGAGCGCATTGCCGCTGATGGTTCCTGGCTGCTTCACGTAG
>CBFGWJ010000611.1:0-1767 GCA_965652335.1 uncultured Gammaproteobacteria bacterium
TGTTTCGCACGCCTGGCCACACCTTCTCGCGCCAGTGCCGCGAACTGTCCTTTGAAACACCGCTGGGCCGCTGGAACCTGGTCGAGGCCCAGCCAGCCCCCGACCTGACCGATGCCGTGGAGTGCTACTGGGAAGGCTGGGGCGATATCCCGCCGCTGGTGGAGAAAATCCTGCCGGGCACCAGCATCCAGCTGATGTTCAACCTCAAAGGCCGTCACAGCGTGCTGGAAATGGACGGCAAGCCGCTGGGCAGCAACCACACCGGCGGCTGGCTTTCGGGCCTGCAACGCCGCTACCTGCTGATCGAAACCCACGAAGGCTCGCATTTCGTGGCAGCGCGCATGAAGCCCTGGGGCGCCTGGCGCCTGTTGCGTGAACCCATGCGCGAAGTCAGTTGCCGCGTGCCGCTTCTGGATGAACTCTGGGGCGATGCCATCCACAACCTGGCGCTCAGGCTGGCTGAGGCCCCCAACCTGTTTGCCCGATTCGATATCCTGGAAATGCATCTGCGCAACAAGCTGGACCCGCGCTGCCGGCAGGATGATTACGTGGTGGCCGCCACCCGCCTGTTGCAGCACAGCCAGGGAACGCTGCGTATCGAGTCGCTTTGCCGCGAGATCGGCACCAGTCGCGCCAGCCTGGGCCGCAAGTTCGCCGAGCAGGTGGGGCTGACCCCCAAAACCTACGCGCGGGTGGTGCGCATAGCTGCGTTGACGCAGCGTTTGGGGATGCCGGGGAATCTTGAACTTGCCGCCGTGGCGGCAGATTTCGGCTACCACGACCAGGCGCACCTGAACCATGATTTCCAGGAATTCTGCGGGCACACCCCCACCGAATACCTGCGGCGTGCTGCCCCTGGCGGCGGCGCCACCATCGAGAATCCACCGTCCTGAGCAGCTGAAACATTTTTACAATACAGCCTGAAGCGCGGCCGCTAGAGTCACTTCCACATCTCGAACGCAAAGGAGAGACATCATGCCACCGATTGACTGGATTGCTTCCATTGTTGCCGCGGTTTCCGCTTTCGTGCTCGGCGGAATCTGGTACTCACCCGCCCTGTTCGCCAGGCCGTGGCAGGCGGATACGGGGCTGTCGGATGAACAGCTCAATGCCGCCAGCAAAGGCAGGATTTTTGGCGTTTCTTTCATTTATTGCCTGCTGGCCGCCATCACGTTTTCCATGTTCCTGGGCCCTGACCCATCGGTGATGTTTGGAGTTGGCGCCGGCGCGTGCGCTGGCCTATTCTGGGTGTTGGGTTCATTTGGCGTGAACTACCAGTTCGAACTCAAGCCCACACGGCTGCTGCTGATCAACGGCGGCTACCACGCGGTGCAATTTACCCTGTATGGTTTGATATTCGCACTGATCTGAGGAGGAAAACATGAGCAACAGTGTTGCAGACCAGATTGCCACCATGGAAGCCAACATCCTGGCCAAAACCGGCCAGCCGATCAGCCACTGGGTGAAGCTGGCGAAAGCGCAGAAGCTGGAAAAGCACGGCCAGGTTGTCAAATACCTGAAAACCGAACATGGCATCACCCATGGCTATGCCAACCTGATTGCCCATGAAGCGCTGCAATCAGCCGCTTCCCACCAGGGTGACGATGACCTGGTGGCGGCGCAGTATGCCGGCGAAAAAACCGGCCTCAAGCCAATTTACGACAAGCTGATGCGGGCCATTGAAAAGTTCGGCAGCGAAGTGGAAGTGGCGCCGAAGAAAACCTATGTCAGCCTGCGCCGGAAAAAGCAGTTCGCGCTGATCCAGCC
>CBFGWJ010000612.1:0-1762 GCA_965652335.1 uncultured Gammaproteobacteria bacterium
GGTGCCGGATGCCTGATGCAGGTTGGCAATTGGCACGCCAGGGCCGGCGAATTGGTACCCAGCCCATATACGCCAGGGTAGCGCATGTGGCGTGGTCGGTACGTAAATCAGGAGCTGAATGATGCAGGTCTTATTGGAACAATTGGGCAGTCTGGTGGGCGAAGGTGGGATCACCACCGATGCACTGGAATGTGCCTACTTTTCACAGGACGTATATTGCGAGGATGTCCACGCTGCGGCGGTCGTGTCGCCGGAGAATACCCGGCAACTGGCAGAGGTGGTCAAAGCGGCTACTGCAGCCGGGCATGCCGTTCTGGCTCGCGGCGGCGGCATGTCGTATACCAAAGGCTTTGTGCCGGTCGAAGCGAACAGCATCCTCATCGATATGTCCCGCATGAATCGCGTGCTTGAGATCAATCGTGAGGACATGTACGTCACCGTGGAAGCGGGAGCGAGCTGGGAGAAACTGTACAAAGCGCTGGAAGGCACGGGCTTGCGCACACCTTTCTGGGGCACTTTGTCAGGCCGCTATGCCACCGTCGGCGGCGGTTTGTCACAGAACAGCATTTTCTGGGGTTCGGGCCGTTACGGCAGTGCAGCGGACTCCGTGCTGTCGCTGGAAGTGGTACTGGCCGATGGCACCATCATTCATACCGGCGCAGCCGCACAGAATCATGCTAACCCGTTCTTTCGCCATTTCGGGCCGGATTTGACCGGCATTTTCACCGGTGATTGTGGCGCGCTGGGTTTCAAGACTACCTTGACCTTGCGGTTGATTCCCGTGTCGGAGGCGCATGCCTACGGCTCCTTCGCTTTCGAGACCTACGCGGAGATGGCTGCTGCCATGAGCGAGATCTCACGCCGCCAGCTGGCCGATGAATGTTTCGGCTTTGACCCTTATCTGCAAGGTCAGCGTATGAAGCGGGAAAGCATGGCGGAGGATGCCCGGAAATTCATCGGCGCGCTGAAAGCCGCCGGCGGCGTTGGCGCCGCCCTCAAGCAGGGTGCCAAGATGGCCGTGGCCGGACGCGGCTTCATGGATGATGTGAAATGGTCATTCCATGTCATGATCGAAGATCGCAGCGATGCTGCCGCGAATGACAGACTGCAGGCCGTGCGGGACATTGTGAAGCGTAACCAGGGCAGGGAACTGGCCGATTCAATTCCGCGCCTGGTTCGGGCCAATCCGTTCGGGCCGGTGAACAACATGCTAGGTCCGGATGGCGAGCGATGGGTGCCGGTGCACGGTCTGGTTCCTCATTCCAAGGTCCGGGCAGCCATGGATGCCATCGAGGCTTTATTTGCAGGGCATGGGGATCTCATGCAAGAGCATGACATCCACGCGGGTTACCTGCTGGCCACAGTTTCCAGCAACTGCTTCGTGGTCGAACCGGTATTCTTCTGGCCCGAGGAGTTGATGGAAATACACCGACGTGCTGTCGATGCTGATCACCTGAAACGCCTGAAAGGGTTTGCGGCCAATCCCGCAGCCAGCGCAGCTGTGGCAAAAATCCGCAAGGATCTGGTGGAGTTGTTAAGCGAGATGGGTGCGGTGCATTTGCAGATTGGCAAGAGCTATCTGTATCGGGAAGGTATACAGCCCGAGAGTTATGCGCTGGTGCAGGCCATCAAGCAGACGGTTGATCCGAATAACCGCGTAAACCCCGGTGCGCTGGGGTTCACTGCCTGATCCGCCGTTGTTCTATCTGAATCCGATGTGGCTTGCCGAAAGCTGACAAGCCGCCTGAAAGCTGCATGGAAG
>CBFGWJ010000613.1:0-1750 GCA_965652335.1 uncultured Gammaproteobacteria bacterium
GTTACGCTGGTTGGAACTCTTGAAGTCCGTTTCGTACCAGCCGCCGCCCTTGAGGCGGAAGCCGGCGGCTGAAATCAGGCGCTTCAGGGTGTTTTTGCCGCATTCGGGGCAGTCGGTCAAAGCCGCATCACTCATGCGCTGCAGCTTCTCCAGTTCGTGTCCGCAGGACTGGCAACGATATTCATAAATTGGCATTTTTGAGCTCCTGGCAATTCGTTCCGCGATTCACAGGCTGCGCGGAACCGGAAATTATAGGTGATGCGCGCTCAAATGGGGTCAGTTTGGAAGTTTTTCCACACTCGAATTTCAACTGAAGCTGCTAAGATGAACACCTGTTCAAAGTTCACGCCAACCCAACGAGACTCAGCTATGTTTGAACCCAAACCCCACCATTGGCTGGCCGCCCTGCTGTTGTTTGCCCTGTTCGGACTGGCTGGCTGCCAAAGGTCAGAAAACGGAGCGCAACCCGCTGCGGCCGAAGCGGAGCAGGCAGCGGCCGAAGCCGCTCCCGAACCGGCGGCTGAACCAGCCAATGAACCCGATTCCGGATCGCCTTCGCGCTACGACATCTACGCCACGGTGCGGCTGACAGCCGATCTCAGCCACCTGAGTGACAACCAGCGGCAAATGATCCCGCTGCTGATCGAGGCCTCGGACATCATGGACCAGCTGTACTGGAAGCAGGCCTATGGCGACAAGGACGCCCTGCTCGCCAGCATCACCGACCCGGCTCAGCGGCGCTTCGCCGACATCAACTATGGCCCCTGGGACCGCCTGGCCAACGAAGAGCCCTTCATCGAAAGCGCTGGCCCCAAGCCGCTGGGTGCGAGGTTCTATCCCGAAGACATGACCAGGGAGGAATTCGAAGCCTGGCAGCAGCCCGGCAAGGATGGCCTGTACACCCTGGTGACCCGTGACGCCAATGGCGCGCTGCAACTGGTGCCGTACCACCAGGCCTACGCGGAAGAATTGAAGCGGGCCGGGGACCTGCTGCGGCAGGCGGCGGCGCTGGCGGATGACCCCGAGTTTGCCAATTACCTCAGGCTGCGCGCGCAAGCACTCGAAACCGATGACTACCAGCCTTCGGACATGGCCTGGATGGACATGAAGAACAACCCCATCGAGCTGGTGATCGGCGCCATCGAAACCTATGAAGACCGGCTATTCGGCTACCGCGCCGCCTACGAAAGCTACGTGCTGATCAAGGACCTGGCCTGGAGCGAACGCCTGGCGCGGTTCGCGGCCTATCTGCCGGAACTGCAGCGCGGCCTGCCGGTGCCGGACGAGTACAAGGCGGAAACTCCCGGGTCGGATGCCGACCTGAATGCCTACGACGTGGTGTATTACGCCGGGCATTGCAACGCCGGCTCCAAGACCATCGCCATCAACCTGCCGAACGATGAGCAGGTGCAGCTGGAGAAAGGCACGCGGCGCCTGCAGCTGAAAAATGCCATGCTGGCCAAGTACAACCAGATCCTGCTGCCGATCGCCGACATGCTGATCGCCGATGACCAGCGCCAGCACATCACCTTTGATTCCTTTTTTGGCAATACCATGTTCCACGAAGTGGCTCACGGCCTGGGCATCAAGAACACCCTGGACGGCAGCAACACCGTGCGCCAGGCGCTGAAGGAGCATTCCTCTGCGCTGGAGGAAGGTAAGGCCGACATTCTCGGCCTGTACATGGTGCAGAAGCTGCGCGAGAAGGGCGAGATCACCGAGGGCCAGCTGATGGACGATTACGTCACCT
>CBFGWJ010000614.1:0-1740 GCA_965652335.1 uncultured Gammaproteobacteria bacterium
GAAAGCTATCGCCATGTCGGCCAGTTCATGACCACCGACCTGTTCACCGTCCGCCCGGATGACATCGTGGATTTTGCCGCCACCCTGATGGACTGGCGGCATGTGCGGCACATTCCGGTCGAAGACAATTCCGGCAAGCTCATCGGGCTGGTGTCGCATCGGGCCCTGTTGCGCCTGGTGGCCAACGGCAAGCTGGGGGATGCGGCCAAGGTTACCGTCGGTGAACTGATGAATCCGGATCCGGTCACAGTCAGCCCCGAAACCAGCACTGTGGATGCCATACGGCTGATGCGTGAAAAGCAACTGGCCTGCCTGCCCGTGGTCCAGGACGGCAAACTGGTGGGGCTGGTAACCGAACACGACCTGATCGTGGTGTCTTCCCACCTGTTGGAATCCTACCTCGCCGGGGAGAAACTTCCGCGCGAGCCCGTCTGAGGACTGGCCATGTGTGAATCACCGCGACACGCTCGCCTGCGCTCAAGCCTCCTGGTGAGCCTGGCCCTGGTGGCGGGATTGCTGGTTGCGTGCGCCCGGGAACTCACGCTGGAGCAGCAGATAATCGCCACGTTGCGCAACATGGAAGCGCACATCGAGCAGGGCGAACGGCGTGATTTCATGGCTTATGTAGCCGCCGATTTTCGCGGGCAGGGCGGCGAACTCAACCATGACCAGCTGAACGCGATGCTGCTTTACCAGCTGCGCCGCTACCAGCGGGTGCATGCCCAGTTGTTGCCGGTAACGGTACGGGAGGCGGGACTGGATGAGGCAGAAGCGAACTTCAGCATCCTGCTGACCGGCGGAAATGCAGGCTTGCTGCCGGAGAACGGCCAGCTGTATGAAATCAGCAGTCTGTGGCGTTACCAGGATGGCAGCTGGCTGCTGCAATCCGCCCAATGGCAACCGGTTCGAGTGGTGGGGAATTGATGCGGCGGATTCGCAGCTTTTGAGAATTTTCAGCGTAAACTGGCGCCATGTTCCATCCCGCCGTTCAAGCCTGGTTCGATCGCAGTTTTCCGGCTGCCACGCCGGTGCAGCTCGCTGCCTGGAAGGAAATCGAACAGGGCCACCATGTCCTGATTGCCGCGCCGACCGGCAGCGGTAAAACCTTTGCCGCCTTCCTGTGCGCCATCAACCGGCTGGTTGCCGAGAGCCGCCAGCAGGCATTGGCGGAATCCGTGCAGGTTTTGTACGTATCGCCGCTCAAGGCCCTGTCAAACGACATCGAGAAAAACCTGCAGTTTCCCCTTCAGGGCATAGAAACCTGGTTGGCTGAAAACCACCAGCGCCCGGCCGGGCTGCGCGCCATGGTTCGCACCGGTGATACCAGCCCCGGTGAACGCGAGCAAATGCGCCGTCACCCGCCACAGATACTGGTGACCACCCCCGAATCCCTGTACCTGCTGCTCACATCCGCTTCTGGCCGCAGCATGCTGTCGACGGTGCAGGAAGTGATCGTGGACGAGATCCATGCGGTGGCGGGCAGTAAGCGCGGTTCCCACCTGGCGCTGTCGCTGGCCAGGCTGGATGCGCTGTTGCCGGCGCCGGCCCGGCGCATCGGTTTGTCCGCAACCCAGAAGCCGATTCAGGAGATTGCCAATTTCCTCACTGGCGGCCAGGACTGTCGCATTGTCGACACGGGGCACCAGCGCCGCCGCGACCTGCGGCTGGAAGTGCCGCGCTCACCACTGTCGCCGGTGATGGCCAATGAAGTCTGGGAGGAAATCTACAACCGGCTGCAGG
>CBFGWJ010000615.1:0-1738 GCA_965652335.1 uncultured Gammaproteobacteria bacterium
GCGAACAGGAAGATTAACCGGTCCGTACGCGTATGCCAGCCACTTCCATCTGCACGCGGTACACATGCTCGCAGGCGGTGATGTACAGGCCTTTGCTGTCGGCATCGCCAAACGCCACATTGGTGGCGCAGATCTGTGCCTTGGGTTCACGGTTGAGAATGGGCAATTTGATGGTTCCAAGGCGCACGCCTTCAGGCGAGGTGATGCGCACTTCTCCCGGCCCGGCTCCGCTGGTGGTGTAGAGGTTGCCCCTGGTGTCCACTTTCATGCCATCGCTGCCTTCGCCGGGAATGAACACGATGCCGTTGCTCAACGAGCCATCCGCTGCAACGTCATAACGCATGACATTCACGAAATTGGCATTCAGGTACAGGTGCTTTTCATCGGGTGAAAAGGCCAAACCGTTGGGCATGTCACCGAGTTCCTTGTCGCTCAGCAACAGGGAGATCTTGCCATCCTTGACCATGAAGACACCGGTAATTGGCAGTTCACGTTCCGGGCTGGGTTGTGGCTCACGCGCATCCCGCATGCCCCAGATGGTTTCGGTAAAGAACAGGGCGCCGTCGGAGCGGTATACCAGGTCATTCGGCCCGCTGAAGCGCTTGCCTTCAAACTTGTCCGCGATCACCGTACGACTGCCGTCTTTCTCCAGCCGAAGAATGCGGCGCTCCGGCGCGGCACACCACACAATCCGCCCTTCGGAGTCCAGTGTGATGCCGTTGGGGCCTACCAGAAATACATACATGCGGCCACGCAGGGTCGGCGTACCGGCATTCCAGATGCCGGGCCCCTGCCAGCCGGCCTCCTCCAGGAATACCGTGGTTCCCGACTTCGTGTCCCATCGGTAAATCACGTTGGAAATCAGGTCGGCAAACAGCAGGTGGCCGATATCCTCTTCGGTTTCGTCGATCCATACCGCGCCTTCGGTAAGGCCATAGCGGTCACCCAGCAACTGCCATTCGGCGCCGGGCTTGACCAGCTCTTCCAGGCCCGGAGCATGTTGCTCAATGGTGAAAAAGCGTTCCTGGTGTTTGCCTGGAGCGGGCTGGGCGTGCAGTGAGCTGCAAAACAGCAGCGTGGTTGCTGCCAGAATCAGTCGTGCCGGTGTGCTCATGTAGTGTTTTGTCATTTTCGTGGTCCTGGGTGGTGGTGGTGGCTTCGTCCGGGGAGCCGCTGAATCCAGCGCTCGCTGCCAGTGCCCGCGGTCAATGCGCGTGAGGTTCTTCCTTGTGGCCACACACGCCAAACTGCAGTGACTGCGCCGAGCTGAAAACATGGATACGCGACCTGAATTTCCAGCCCTCAGCGGTTTTCACGTAGACATCCTCGTAGCCACCCTGCAACTCCACCAGGTGCGGGTAACCGCAAACACCAATCGCAATCAGGCCATGGCGGCCGACGGCGCCGTCCTTTGTGGGAGTTATGAGGTGATTGATGACATTGTGTTTGATGCCGTAGCCGATGTAACTCTTCGGATCGACACATTTGCCTTTGCCATCCCCACCCGCCGCCTGCGCCAGCGCCTCACGCCCGATGGCCAGGAACGTGCGCTGTTCATTTGAGGTGGTGTTCCACTCTTCGGCAGCGGAAAACTGTCCGTCATCCACGTACAGATCAGCGTAGTCATAGCCGCCGTTGGTGCAGTGATCCAGGGTCCATGCGTAGCGCACCGCCAATTGCTGGATTTCCACATAGTCCTCGGCGGTGAGCTTCATGGCATCCGGTGGCGCCTTGTAGA
>CBFGWJ010000616.1:0-1736 GCA_965652335.1 uncultured Gammaproteobacteria bacterium
TGGAATCCTGCAGCACCAGCTTCTTGTAATCATCCAGCCAGCCGATCAGGCCGAATGCCAGCGTTGCCAGCAGCACCAGCCAGACATAGCGGTTGTCGAGATCTGACCAGAGCAGCGTGGACAACACAATGGAAAACAGGATCAATGCACCCCCCATGGTGGGCGTTCCGGCTTTGGAGAAGTGGCTTTCAGGTCCGAGCTCGCGTACCGGCTGGCCCACCTGCTTCCGCACCAGCCGGCGGATGAAGGCAGGACCCAGCAACAACGACAGCAGCAGTGCCGTCATGGCGCTGAGGATGCTGCGCAGCGTGATGTAGCCGAACACGTTGAAGCCGGTGTTGAACTCCGCGAGTTTTTCAAACAGCCATAGCAGCATCAGGAGGCCTTCTTGAAGTTATTGCCCACAATGGCGTGAACCACCTGCTCCATGCCCATGGAGCGTGAACCCTTCACCAGGCAGTTGATGCCTGGCCGCAATTCCGCTTTCAGCGCCGTAATCAGGCCTTCGTGGCTGGCGAAATGCTCGGCGCCGGTGCCAAACGCACCAACCGTCTGCAGGGCCATTTCACCGGTGGCGAAAATCCGCTTCACTCCCATGGCGCGCGCAGCATCACCCACTTCGGCATGCAGTTTGCGGCTGTCCTCACCCAGTTCTTTCATGTCGCCCAGCACCAGCCAGGCTTTGCCCTGCATCCCGGCCAGCACCTGCAAGGCGGAGTACAGGGAAGCCGGGTTGGCATTGTAGGTGTCATCGATCACCAGCCAGCCCGCATCGGCATGGATCAGGTTGAGCCGCCCCGGAACCGGCTTGACGGCCTGCAACCCCGCGGCAATCTGCTCAACCGGAATCTTCAGTGCCACTGCAGCCGCGGTCGCTGCCAGTGCATTGAGCTGGTTGTGCTCGCCTGGCAGTGACAACTGCAAAGTAAAATGCCCCAGTGGAGTATGCACACTGGGGCTGGACCCGCCGGCTGGCATATGGATATCAAATTTCTGCTTGTTGTTTTTATCAAAACCAAATGTCAGCACATCCCCGGCGGTATTTCTGTTGCGCCATAGCTCAATCCAGGGTTCGGCGCCATTCATCACGGCACAGCCACTTGCGGGCAGTGCCTCGTACATTTCACCCTTGGCGCGGGCCACGCCCTCAAAGCTGCCAAAACCTTCCAAATGTGCCGGGCCGATATTGTTGACCAGGCCCACATCGGGCTGGGCAATGCTTGCCAGGTAGGCAATGTCGCCGGCTTTGGTGGCGCCCATTTCGATAACCGCGAACCGGTGTTGCTGTTCCAGCCGGAACAGCGTGAGCGGCACGCCCAGCTCATTGTTGTAATTGCCTTCTGTAACCAGCACTTCAGCCTGCTGCCGAAGAATGCTGGCCAGCATTTCCTTGACAGTCGTCTTGCCGTTGCTGCCGGTGATGCCAACCACTTTTGGATTGAGCTTGCGACGCAAATGGTTGGCAATTCGCCCCAGCGCCAGCAGCACATCGTCCACCAGCAGCTGCGGCACGGCCACATCAACAGGCCGTTGCACCAGCACGGCGACAGCTCCGGTTTCTACCGCGGATTTCACAAAGTCGTGGCCGTCCACCGTGCGCCCGGGCAGAGCGGCAAACAACGAGCCATAGCGCACCTTGCGGCTGTCAGTGACGATGCTGTCGATGGCAGCGTCCATGGTAGAGCTGACACCCAGGGTCCGGCAGATTTCGGCCAGGCGCAGGTTCATCATGCAGC
>CBFGWJ010000617.1:0-1733 GCA_965652335.1 uncultured Gammaproteobacteria bacterium
GCAAATTCCTGCGCGCCGACCGCACGGAATTCAATCACAGCGACAGCCTGGTCCGGCGGTTTGCGCTGGCGCGCTTTGATGTGGCATTCCAGCTGGACCACAACGGCAAGCGCGTGGCCTGGTACCCCAGGGCCGATACGCCGGCATTGCGCGGCAAGCGCTTGCAGGCGGCTATGGGTGAGGAATTCCTCGACCACGTGGTGGAAATATCGGAACAGCGCGGCGAGCTGTCACTGAGCGGCTGGATTGCCGAGCCTCGATTCAACCGTGCCCAGGCAGACCGGCAGTTCTTTTTCGTCAACGGGCGCGCCGTGCAGGATCGCCTGATCGCCCATGCCGTTCGCCAGGCGTTCCAGGATGTGCTGTTCCACGGCCGCCATCCGGCATTTGTGCTGTACCTGGAACTGCCGCCGGCGCTGGTGGATGTAAACGTTCATCCACAGAAAAGCGAGGTGCGTTTTCGCGATGGACGCGCCGTGCACGATTTCCTGTTTTCGGCCCTGCACCATGCACTGGCGGGTGCCGGCACCGGCGCCGGCATGTTGCGCCCAGGCAGCAGATTGCCACAGGGCATGAGTGAACCGGACGCCTTTCCGGGCGTTGCTCCGAGCGGCTTGCCCACTTACCACCAGGGCTCGATTGGCTTGCCGGTGGCCGAGCAGATATCCGCCTATCGGCAGGTCATGTCCAATACTGCGGTACCTGCCGGTTTGCCCACATCCCATACGCCTGACCCACAGGATGCAGAAGTACCCCCCCTGGGATTTGCCCTGGCCCAGCTGCATGGCGTTTACATCCTGTCGCAGAATGCATCGGGCCTGGTGCTCACCGACATGCACGCGGCGCATGAACGCATAACCTACGAACGCATGAAAGCCCGGCTGGAAGGCGAGGGTATCCGTACGCAACGATTGCTGGTGCCAACCAGTGTGGTGCTGAGCGAGGCCGAGGCTGACCTGGCGGAGGACCACCGTGAGCAGCTCGCCCGCCTGGGCCTGGTGTTTGATCGCAGTGGCCCGGAAACCCTGCTGTTGCGCGAATTGCCGGCATTGCTGGCTGATGCCGATGGGGCCGGGTTGCTGCGTGATGTGGTATCCGACCTGGCCCGGGACGGACGCAGCCGGCGGATCGAAAATGAAACCAATGAACTGCTTTCCACCATGGCCTGCCACGGTTCAGTTCGTGCCAACCGCCAGCTGGGCCTGGCGGAAATGAACGCTCTGCTGCGCGACATGGAACACACCGAGCGTTCGGGGCAGTGCAACCATGGCCGGCCCACCTGGGTACAGCTGGATATGGCGACCCTGGACCGGCTGTTCCTGCGCGGCCGCTGAGCATGGGCAAGACAAGCCTGCCGAAACCGGCGGTGTTCCTGATGGGGCCTACCGCAGCCGGAAAAACCGGGCTGGCCGTGGAGCTGGCGCAACGGTATCCCGCTGACATCATCAGCGTGGATTCAGCCATGATTTACCGCGGCATGGATATCGGTACGGCCAAGCCCGATGCGGCAACCCTGCGGCTGGCGCCGCACCGGCTCATCGACATACGCGACCCGGCGGAAAGCTATTCCGTGGCCGAATTCCGTGACGATGCCTTGCGGCACATGCGGGAAATTTCGGCCCGAGGCAGGATTCCGTTACTGGTGGGCGGCACCATGCTCTACTTTCGCGCACTGGGTGAAGGGCTGGCCGAATTGCCGGCGGCCGACCCGGAACTGCGCGCCCGGCTTGAAG
>CBFGWJ010000618.1:0-1731 GCA_965652335.1 uncultured Gammaproteobacteria bacterium
TTTGTGTCGCCGGGCGCTTCGTCAGCACGGATGCCGCCTGCCAGTTCCAGTTCCCGCAGGGCGGTTTCCATGTGCTCGATCAGGTGCTGGATCTGTGGCACTGAATGGCGGCAGGCCACGATGCCGAAATCCAGTTTGTCGCAGTTGCTCAACAGCGTGATGTTGACCGCAAAACCATCGAAAGGAATCGACACAGGGTACATGCCATCCAGCCGCGCACCGTTCCAGTACATCGGCTGGCGTGGACCGGGAACGTTGGAGATCACCGTACTGAAAGCCGGAAAACGCCCGGCCAGGCCGGCAAGGGTCAGTATCAGCATGGGTGCCTGGGTGATGGCCGTATAAACCTGTACTTCCCGTGCGCTCATGCCCTGCAACTGCTTTTTTCCGGCGCGCATGGATTCCTGGATCACCCGCATGCGTTTGGCCGGATCTTTCTCGTTAGTACCGAGATCGGCGGTGAGGAACGCCACGGCGTTGGCTGATTCCACGTCATCCGCGGTGCGCATGGAGATGGGAGCCATGGCTTTCAGTGAATGGTCCGGCAAGGCCTCCTGCTCCTGCAACTGCAAGCGGAGCGCACCGGCGCACACGGCCAGGACGGCATCGTTCAAAGTACCGTCAAAAGCCCTGGCAATGGCCTTGAACCGGCCGATGGGCCAGGACTGGGCAACGAATCGCCGCGCCCCGGTGATCTGCGTGTTCAGCCGGGTTTGCGGAATCTGTCGCCAGGGCACCGTCAGCTTGTCGCCCAGGCCCATCCACACTCCGGCATAACGCCGCAATGCGTTGGCCACATTGAAGGCGCCGCCCAGCTGCTCGCGCAGGAATTCCGCCACGGCAAGGATTTCGTTTTCCCGTGGCTCCACCTTCTGTTCCTTGCGGATTTTCAGTTTCCGGCAATATTCATCGAACACCGCCTGCGAGAACGGCGAGGCCTGCATGCGGTAGTCCGGGTCCCCGGAAAACATGGTCTGGACCAGGTGCATGGAGCCGACACCATCGATGGCGCAATGATGCATTTTGAAATAAGTGGCGAATTGCCGGGTCTGCAGGCCTTCGATCAGGTGAATTTCCCACAGCGGACGCGACCGGTCCATCAGGGTGCCATGCAGCCGGGACGCCAGTGCGAACAGCTCGCGGTAGCGGCCCGGTTTGGGCAATGCGGAGTGGCGTATGTGGTAATCCCAGTCGAGCTGCTCGTCACCCACCCAATGGATGGGGCCCAGCGTGCCCAGCGGGCCGGTTTTGAGTTTGCTGCCAAAGGGGTGGCGCAGCGGTTCATCGGTCATCAGCGAATTGCGGATATCGCCCAGGAATTGCGTGTCATCCATTCCTTCCGGCAGAGAGAACAGGCTTACCGAAGCCACGTGCATGGGGGTGCGGCGGGATTCATTGATCAGGAAAAACGAGTCGATCAATGGCATTTTGCGCATGTCCGGGCTCCCGAAATTTTCACGGCTGGGCTTACTCTAACACTCCCGCCGGTTGTTGGTTGCGCTTCAGCAAGGCTGGTCGTGGTGCCCACGGGTCGCTGTGCTTTATCATGTTCGGCATGAACACATTCAAAATCATAGAAGGGTCCGTCACCACTCCCCGCGGCTTTCGTGCCGCCGGCGTATTCTGCGACATCAAGCGCCTGGGCACGGGCAAGGGGTCCAACAAGGGCCTGAAGCGGGACCTGATGCTGATAGCCTCGGATTGCCCTGCCACGGTGGCCGGCATGTTCAC
>CBFGWJ010000619.1:0-1720 GCA_965652335.1 uncultured Gammaproteobacteria bacterium
TTGAACAGTTCCTCGGAGCGCTTCAACTGGCTGGTGGATTCCACCAGTGCGGCCTTGGCTGACGCCACGGCCGCCATCTGCGCGGCATTCTCCAGTTCCACCAGCACTTCACCTTTTTCCACCCACTCGCCTTCCTCGAAACGGATGGCGGTTACCGCTGCGGTGATCTCTGCCCGCACATCGATGGCCTCGTTGGCCCGGGCATTGCCCAAAGCCTCGGCCGACAGGGGGAAGGAACGGATTTCAGCAGCGACTGCCCTGACCTGCACCAGCGTCTCAGCGGCCGGACCAGCCGGGTTCTGGGCAAAAGCCTTGGAATGAGCCGCCAGTGACAGGATTAAAAGCAGCAATACGGGTTGCGATCGATAGAACAACACTGGCACCTTCCATTGTGAACCGGGACGGACATTCAAGGCTGTTTGCAGCCGCACTATTCTACGGGCATTACTGAGGAAAAACCTGTGAAACAAGCCACGGATCACCGCTTACCCTGTTGGCTGTCACCCAGTTCAATGCTGCTGCGGGCATCGCCACAGGGGTCCTTGCTGGCCAGAAGACGATCCGACAGTGACTTGAACAGGACGGACAATCCGGCCGTTGCAACCATCACTCCTCCGCTGATGGCTCCCTTTGTGACATCCAGTTCCACGGCAGGTTTCATCAATGTGCCGCCAATCCGGAAAAACGGGTTGACCACCGAACCGGCGCTGAGGCCCAGGCCCTTGCGCGGCACGGTATTGAAGTTCAACACGATGGCTTCATTGCTGAGGTCCAGCTGGCCGCTGCTGAACGCCGTGATCCCGTCGGTCTGGATCACGATCGGTGCCATGCTCACCATTCCGTCGGTGAAATCAGCGGCATAAACCGCGCAATCCAGTGTCGTATAGCGGCTGCTTTTCGACAGCGGGTTCAGCGTGGTGAATATCTGTGTCACCAGGTCGGCGAACAGGAAATCCAGGCCGGTGTTGGAAATCCGGCCTGAGCCGGCATACCAGCGGACCCTGCCTCGCAGGGTCTGCGCCAGTTCGTGCCAGGTGCTGCCTTTGCCCGCCAGGTCCACCAGAATGTCCGAGGCTGGCAATGTGGCCGGGTCCTGGCCGCTGGTGCCGATGAGGCCCAGCTTCAGGTCATCGGCCTGCATGAACAGGAAGAGCCCGGTGATACCGGCCTGCTGTTGTGCGCTCAAATGACCCTTGTAACGGCCGTCCTGATCGCCACTGAATGCGAAATCCTTCACCTCCAGCGCATGCTGCGTCCAGTCCGCTGCTGCCTGCAATTGCCGGATCCGGTAGTCATCCAGCAACAGCTGTTCGATGTCGAGGTCGATGGAAAGATCAACCGGCAATTCGCCGACCACCTGGATGGGCTCATCGCGGAACAGCAGCTCACGCCCGGGCGCAGGGGTGCCGGGAGCGGATTCTGCACTGGCGGGACCCGAAAGCTGTCTGACGGCATGCTGGCGGAGCGGCGTCAGGTCGAGCAGCGGTGATTTTACCTGGGCATGGATGGCCGGCCGCCCGGCCAGCGCCATATCCACCGTCGCAAACAACTCGGATTGGCCCTGCCGCCACGCCAGGTCGCGGATACGGATGTGCCCCGGCTCCGTATCTACCCTGGCTTGCAGGGCAAAGGGTTGGCTGTCAAACAGCGGGCCGATCCAGGGATTCAGCCGCGAGGCATCGTCACCCTCGACACCAAGGCTGATCTGCATGTTCCGGCC
>CBFGWJ010000620.1:0-1718 GCA_965652335.1 uncultured Gammaproteobacteria bacterium
GCAAAGGCCGGGCGGTCATAACTGCCGAGCGGCTTCACGCAAAAATGTCCTGCAGCCGGAACAGGGCGATTTTCATCACCTGCCCGAGGGCGGCCTGGAATTCCTCCTCGGGGCTGTGCTCCAGCCGGCGCTGGAAAATCTCCAGGATCTGCTTGCGCTGGTAACCCTTGATGGCGAGGATGAACGGAAAGCCGAATTTCTCCCGGTAGGCCTTGTTCAGCCGGTCGAATTCTTCCTTCTCTTCATGGCTGCACTGGTCCAGGCCGGAGCGCAGTTGCTCGCCATGCGAGTGCCTGGTCAGGCCGTGGTCGGCTTCCATGGCCTTGAGCTCGGGATGGGCCTGCAGCAATTCCAGTTTGGCCTCATCAGAAGCCCGGCGGATTTCATTGCACATGGCCTCATGCATCCCGGAGGCTGTGTCATGGCGTATTTCCACGCCGTCGTTCCACACCTCTTCGGCTATCCAGGGTGAGTGCTCAAACACCGGCCCGAATATCGCCATGAACTCTTCCCGGTCCATATCACTGGGTTCTATCGCCATTAGTCTTCACGCCTCCGAGGGTATGGTGATCAAGAACAATGCTGGGTGAAAGGATGCCGCTCATGCCAGTGGCGGGCGATGTCCACGCGCCGGCACCACCAGACATCATCGTAGGAGCGCGCATACTTGATGAAGCGCTCCAGTGCCGCGAATCGTCCGGGCCGTCCTGCCAGGCGGCAATGCAGGCCCACCGACATCATGCGCGGCGTGCGCTGGCCCTCGGCGTACAGCACATCAAAGCTGTCTTTGAGGTACTGGTAGAACTGATCGCCGCTGTTGAAGCCCTGGGCGGTGGCAAAACGCATATCGTTGGCGTCCAGCGTATAAGGCACCACCAGTTGCGGTTGGCCATGGTCGGTGTTCCAGAACGGCAGGTCATCGCAATAATCATCGGCGTCGTACAGGAAGCCGCCATCTTCCACCACCAGCTTGCGGGTATTGGGGCTGGTGCGGCCGGTATACCAGCCCAGCGGCCGTTCGCCAGTAATGTTTTGAATGGCGGCAACAGCCTGCTGCATGTGTTTGCGTTCGGTGTTTTCATCCACGTACTGGTAGTCGATCCAGCGGTAGCCATGGCTGGCAATTTCATGGCCCGCATCGTGTAATGCGCGAATGGCCTGCGGGTTGCGCTCCGCGGCCATGCCCACCGCAAATACGGTTACGGGTACCTGGTAAGTTTCAAACAGGCGGTGCAACCGCCACACGCCCACGCGGCTGCCGTAGGCATACAGCGATTCCATGCTCATGTGCCGCACGTCTTCCCGGGCGTTGGCGCCGATGATATCGGAGAGGAATGATTCCGAGGCTGAATCGCCATGCAGCACGCAATTCTCGCCGCCTTCTTCATAGTTGAGCACCAGTTGCAGGGCGATGCGGGCGCCACCGGGCCAGTCCGCTCGCGGTGGGTTGGCGCCATACCCGGCCAGGTCCCTTGGATAATCGTGGCTCATGGAGTTGTATACTGCATATTCAGGTAGGCAACATACTTCAGGCGCGTACTTTCCTGCAATATGCAGGCGATTCAGCAACGCCGGGAAGAACCGATTGGAACGGCTTCAACCAGGGATTCAGCAAAGATGAGCGGATTGACAACCCATGTGCTTGATACGGCCAGTGGCCAACCCGCTGCCGGCATGAAGTACCGCCTGTTCAGGCTGGACCGCGGCCGCCTGGAATT
>CBFGWJ010000621.1:0-1707 GCA_965652335.1 uncultured Gammaproteobacteria bacterium
GCCGTTGAGAATGTGGCTGAATTCATGCGCGATCACGCCCTGCAACTCATCGCGGCTGAGTTTTTCCAGCGCGCCGCGCGTAACCGCGATGGCGGCATCAGACGGACTGAAGCCGGCTGCAAAGGCATTGATGCCGGCTTCCTTTTCCAGCACATAGATTTCCGGCACGGCCACGCCCGAGGCCAGGGCGATTTCCTCAACCACGTTGCGCAACCGGCGGCGCAGAGGGTCAGCGGGTTCGATATCGACCAGCGTGCCGCCGAGCTCGCGGGCGACCTGCCCGCCGCCGGAGCGCAGGCTGGTGATGCGGTAGAGGCTGGCCAGGCCGATCACTGCGGCACAGGCTATGGCGCCGCCGGCCAGCAGGGGCATGTTCTGCTGCAAATGCTGTGCGCTGAACAGGGGAACCAGCTGCTCCTCCGGGAAAAAGCCCAATGCCAGCAACAACACCAGGTCGATCGAAACAATGACGGCCACCACCGCCAAAAGGAAAATCAGCAGCAGCCAGCGCGAACGGCTTTTGGCCCGGGCCTGGTGTTCAAAAAAATTCAGAACGAAACCCGCGGAACTTCGCGTTTTGCCTCATCCTCGATCTGCAACAACTCAGCGGCCTGGAAGTTGAACCAGCCGGCGAAGAAGTTGTTGGGGAAGGACTCACGCAGTGTGTTGTAGTCCATGACGGCGTCGTTGTATGCCTGGCGGGCAAAGGCCACCTTGTTTTCGGTGGTGGTCAGCTCTTCCGACAGCTGCATCATGTTCTCGTTGGCCTTGAGATCAGGATAGGCCTCGGAAAGCGCGAACAAGCGGCCCAACGCTCCCGACAGGCCCTGTTCGGCTTCAGACAGCTGCTTCATGGCTTCGGGGTTGGACGGATCCTTGGCTGCCTGCTTCAGGCCGGTTACCGCGGCATTGCGCGCCGTGATCACCGCCTCCAGTGTTTCCCGCTCGTGGGCCATGTAGCCCTTGGCGGTTTCCACCAGGTTGGGAATCAGGTCGTGCCGGCGCGTGAGCTGCACATCGATTTGCGCAAATGCGTTCTTGTAGCGGTTGCGGCTGGCAACCAGGCGGTTGTAAATGGTAACCGCGAATAACACCAGCGCAGCGACGATTGCCAGGAATGTCCACCCCATGATTACTCTCCCCAGTTAGTGGCCCGGTTTTTGACCAAGTCCAGTGTAGCAAAACTTCAGGCACTGCAAGGGTGCCTGAGGTCATGGTCAAACGGCCCGGTTACTCCCGGTTGAAAGCTTCGTTGATTCCGGTCAGGACACTTTTTCCCAGGAGTCCCGCAGCGATACCGCGCGATTCAGAACCGGCTTGCCGGGCTGTGAATCCTTCAAATCGTGCACGAAGTAGCCGGTGCGCTCAAACTGGTAGACATCGCCGGCCTTCCCATCGGCCACCGCAGGCTCAACGATGGCGTTACTGATGATGTCCAGCGAGTGCGGGTTGATGAATTCGAGGAAATCACGGGACTTGTCGGCCAGCGGATTGGGCACGGAAAACAGCCGGTCATAGAGCCGCACTTCAGCTTTCACACCGTGCACGGCGGACACCCAGTGAATGGTGCCTTTCACCTTGCGCGATGCGCCGGGCATGGCGGAGCGTGATTCCGGGTCGAATTCGCAGCGCAACTCGGTCACCTCGCCCCGGTCGTTTTTGATAACCTCCACGCAGCGGATGATGAAGGCATTGCGCAGGCGCACC
>CBFGWJ010000622.1:0-1706 GCA_965652335.1 uncultured Gammaproteobacteria bacterium
GCCGCCGCCGGCATTTCAAAACTCACTTCGCGCGACTGCGGCGGATAGCAGATATCGCCATCGCGGCAACCCTGGAAGCGCGCCAACAGGGTGACCGTTTGAGCCGGGCCGGCCGGACGGTTGAGACGCACCGGAATCTCCACCTGGTCATAAATCACCGGCACCGGGCCGAACTCGGGGTCGTCCTTGATCACGCCTTCGGGCAATTCCACCGAACGCACGGAGAAACCGCTGTCGTCCGCCACCTCGAATTCAAACTGGTTGCGATAGAGGTAATAACCCGGCTGGGCGGTGAAGCGCACCAGTACCGTTTCGGCGCTGAGGCCGATGGCTTCGTACACGAACGCCTGCTCAGCCTCCAGGGCAGGGGCTTCGGCGGCATTTTCCGCGATATCCAGGACAGAGTTGACGGGGGGGCTCAGCGCTGCATTCAGTTCATCGAGCGCGTGATGGGCTTCCACTGGCGTCGGGTCCATTTGCGCCCCGGAATCCTGCAACCCGGAATCGTCCGCGACATCCAGGCCCGCCACTTCACCCGCCGTCTCTGCCGGCAGGCCTACCAGCACCACCTGCTCGGTGGGCGGGTAACACAGCACGTCCTGCAGGCAGCCCTGCGAGCGCACCCGCAGCTGGAAACCGTCCAGGCCGGGCATGACGCGCTCGAGCGGAATGTGCACTTTGACCTTGCCGGTGTATTTCTCGACTTCCTCGCCCAGCAGCTCATCAAAGGAGATTTTTCCTTTGGGCATGACCACTTCGCCCAGCTTGACGCCCGGGGTGGCGGCGCTGAACGACAGGAAGCGGTTGTTGTAGAGATAATAGTCCGGAGCGATGTCCCAGGTGAGCTCCACGTGCTCGCGGTCCGGGGCGGTGGCCGAAATGATGAACACCTCACCGTATTCCCGAACATCCTCCGGAGCAATGGCCATGGCGGCGATGCTGGCCAGCGCCAGCAGCGGCAATAACAGGAGTCTGAAGCGGTTTATGCTGTTCTTCATGGTTGAACCATTGCCATTCCAGGGCGAATGCCATTCATTCGTTTCCGGCGATCGCTGTTCATGGTGCTGCAGGCTGGATAATCGCCCTGCATATTCGCCAGGGACCGGAGTGTGACCGAAATGTTTCCATTAAATTCCGCCAGGCGGCAACCGCCGCGCCCGGAAAAACCCGATTCTACCGGAATTGGCAGCCCGGCCGGATTTCGCCACGCCTGCCCGCTGCTGCTATATTGACGACTGACCGCAAGATCAATGCCTTGACGGCGCTGACGAGGAGTGGCCATGTTGCGCAAGGTTTTTGCCGTGTTGCTGGGGGTGCTGGTCGCTTTTGCGACCGTGATGGTGATCGAGTGGCTGGGGCACCAGGTTTACCCCGTGCCCCCCGACGTGGATTTCAACAACCCGCAAGAGATGCAGCAGTATGTGGCCAACCTGCCGCTGGGCGCTTTTGTCTCCATACTGCTGGGCTGGATGCTGGGCACCATCGCCGGCGGCCTCGCCGCCTGCTACGTGGCACGCGAAAAACCGGTGGTCTTTGCCTCCATCATCGGCGCCATCATGCTCGCGGCAACCATCATCAACCTGGTTCTGATTCCCCACCCCACCTGGTTCTCCATTGCCGGCATCATCGTCATCGGCCTGGGTACCCTGCTGGCCAGCCGCTGGTCAACCACCAGCAGGAAGCCGATCAGGGCGCTTTGAACCAGC
>CBFGWJ010000623.1:0-1702 GCA_965652335.1 uncultured Gammaproteobacteria bacterium
TACCAGAGCCAGGTGCCAGTTAAACTGCAGCCGGGCGATTGAACCTTATGTTACGGATTCCAACCGGTCGTCGACATGAAAATGCACAGGCACGAACTCACTCAAGCAGACCATGACTTCCGCAATGCCTTTGAGGCGTTCGCCATTGCGCCCGCGGAATTCGGGCATGAGGCGCATGTGCGTCTCGCATACGTGTATCTCGCTGAATCCGACAATGAAGCTGCGGTTCAGCGGATGCGGCAGGCATTACTGGCGTTCCTCGAGCACAACAAGGTGCCAAGGTCCAAGTTCCACGAGACGCTCACCCGATCTTGGATCCTTGCTGTCAGGCACTTCATGAACAAGTCTTCCAGCACTTCCGCTGCCGACTTCATGGCCTTGAACCCCGAGCTGCTCGACAGCAGGATCATGCTCACCCACTACTCGGCTGAAGTCCTGTTTTCAGCCGAGGCCAGGGAATCGTTTGTTGAGCCAGACCTGGATCCCATCCCAAACCAGGTTGGCCCGAACACCAGGAATAAAGCCGGCTGACCCTGGCCCTCACCTTTACACCAGTGATGGCCGCGTACCCTGCTCGAGCTCCAGCAGGAAACGCTTGGTGGGCAAGCCTCCGCCAAAGCCCGTCAAGCTGCCGTCGGCACCTATGACACGATGACAGGGAATGATGATCGGCAACGGGTTGCGCCCATTGGCCGCGCCAACAGCGCGCACCGCTTTCGGTTTGCCGATGCCGGTGGCGATGTCCCGGTAACTGCGCGTTTCGCCATAGGGTATTTTTCGAAGGGCATCGAGCACCTGCAGCTGGAAGGGTGTTCCATTCGGCGCCAGCTTGAGCTCAAACCGCTTTCGCTTGCCTGCAAAGTACTCCGCGAGCTGCTGCTTGACGTCCTGGAACCCACGGTTGTCGAGTTGCCATGAAGGGTCCGGCTCGAGCCTGCCCTTGCCACTGGGGAAGCCTACGAACCTGAGTCCGTCGGCATCACCCGCCACCAGGATTTCACCGATGGGGCTGTCCAGATATCGATAGTTCATATTGCCTCCTAAGTTCATATTCATTGGGCCGGGTTACTCATGCCTGGCTGGCCAGCGACCACAAGTACATTCCGGCGTACGCCCGCCAGGGCCGCCAGGCCTCCGCCCGCGCCAGCAAAGCCTTGTCGGTGGCCAGCGCAAGCCTGCTATTGGCTACTCTCCGCAACACCAGGTCGGTATGCAGGAACGCATCCGGGTCGTTGACTACCCGCATGGCGACATACTGCGCTGTCCACTCGCCTATCCCCCTGATGCGCGTGAGCTGGGAGACCAGCGTTGCGGAGTCCTGCGTCCCCAGGTCCACCTCACCGCTGGCCACTGCGCGCGCGACATCCGCTATGGCTGCTGCGCGGGAGCGGGGCATCGGCAGGCGACCAGGCTCCAGCCTTGCCAGTGATTGTGGGCCGGGAAACAGCATCACGCCATCGGAACTTTCCCCATATTCGTGCAGGATTTTTCCCATCACGGTGGTGGCGCCTTTTACCGAAACCTGCTGGCCGACAATGGCCCGCACCAATATTTCAAAGGCATCCCAGGCGCCAGGAATTCGCAGGCCCGGGTTCGCCGCCACCAGCGGTGCCAGGTCGTCATCGCGTGAAAGGCACGCGCCGATTTCCAGCGGATCGGCGTTCAGGTCAAACAGGCGTCGCACTTTCTCCACCACGCCCAT
>CBFGWJ010000624.1:0-1701 GCA_965652335.1 uncultured Gammaproteobacteria bacterium
TTCCCGGGTGGTGCATCCTGAATGCCATAGGTGAGCTGGATCTCGTGGCTCAGCGTGTTTCGCGCCAGGTTGAACCACTGCCCGCAACCGTACAGATGCATCCAGCGTTCGAAGTGCAAACCGCGGGGGTTGCGGCGAACAAACTGGTAGTTTGCCCAGTCCTGGTCAGTCACCTCATCAGGACGCTCCGGCCGAACGATGTGCGCCTGTCCACCACAAATGAACTCGTCCTGGTTTCGCGCGCCGCACCACGGGCAAGCAATGCTCATCACACCAGCGGTGCTCCCAGGTCCATGCCGGATGAGGCGCCTTCATCCACCAGCGCGCCGGTTTCGAAACGGTCCAGCGAGAAATTCCGGATCAACGGATGAACTGAATTGTTGGCCAGGGTGTGGGCCATGGTGACACCCCCGGCAGGTATGGCCTTGAAGCCGTAACTGCCCCACCCGCCGGAAAGATAGAGGCCTTCAACCGGAGAGTGGCCCATGATCGGGCTGTGGTCTGGCGTGTAGTCCACAATTCCTGACCACTGGCGCATCCATTTCATGCGGCTGAAGCAGGGAAAGAGGTCCACCAGCACTGCAAAATTGCGCTCCACGGCTGTTGCGGTTCCGCGCTGCGCATAGGACAGGAACAGGTCTGTTTCGCCGCCCACCACCAACTCACCCCGATCAGACTGGCTGACATATACCGCGCCGTCCAGAACCACATCCAGTAAAGGGCCGACGGGTTCGGACACCATCGCCTGCAGGCTGAAACACTGGATGGGCAAGTCAATTCCAACAGTGGCGGCGAGTTCGCTGGTGTGGCCAGCGACCGCCATCAACACGCGATCGCACTGCACCCGGCCTCGGCTGGTTACAAGGTGGGTCACTTTTCCACGTGTGATGCCGATGTCCTGAACAGTGCAATTCTGGACAATATCCACACCCAGATTGCTGGCAGCCCGGGCATATCCCCAGGCGACGGCATCGTGTCGGCAGGTTCCACCGCGACGTTGCAGGAACCCGCCGAAGACCGGTCGCGACAGTTGGTCGTTGGTATTCAGGATGGGCAGAAGTTTGCGCACCGCTGCCAGGTCCAGCATCTGCGCTTCGATTCCCTGGTGCCGCAGGGCATTGACCCTGCGATTCATCTGCCGCAGTTCCAGCCTGCTGTAAGCCAGGTTGATGACGCCCTGCTGGCCGAACATCAGGTTGTAATTGAGTTCCTCGCTCAGTCCTTCATACAGCTGCAGGGAAAAGTCATAGAATCGGGTGCTGGCTTCAAACAGGTAGTTGGAGCGCACAATCGTGGTATTGCGTCCGGTATTACCGCCGCCGATCCAGCTTTTTTCCAGCACCGCGATATTCCTGAGGCCATGATTCCTGGCGAGGTAGTACGCTGTTGCCAGTCCGTGGCCGCCACCACCGATGATGACGATGTCGTAGTGAGGTTTCAGCTCGGCCTGGCGCCAGGCCCTTGGCCAGTGTCTGTGTCCGGAAAGGGCCTCTCGTGCCAGTGAAAATGCGGAGTACTTCATGCCTTGCCGTCGGGTTCGATGAATTCACTGGCAGCATCGGTCAACCACGCTCGAGCATAGGCAAGCAGGCTGCGGTCGATGTAAAGATGGAACCGCGGCAGATCGGACACCTGGTGTAACAATACTGGAGCTCTTGCAATCATGGATTGGGCGCACCGGCCGGTGCTGAATGTATTGGG
>CBFGWJ010000625.1:0-1697 GCA_965652335.1 uncultured Gammaproteobacteria bacterium
CTCGAGCATGCGGTGCAAGCGCTGCCGCGTTCCGGTGCCGCGGCAGAACAACTGGGGCTGCTGGGACAACGGGTGATGGACCTGCAACCCCACAACATGGGCTACGAGGCCATCCACGTGTTCGTGGACGAATTGCAAAAGCAGCTGGCCGGGCTCAACGACCTGTTCTATGAAATCTGGCTGGACCCGTTGTGGGCTGAATGAAACGATTTTTCTGCCAATGCGGCAACGCCGTGTACTTCGAAAATATCCGCTGCCTGGCGTGCCAGCGTGAGCTGGGTTTCGATGCCGAGCGGCTGACGCTGCTGTCACTGGAACGGGATGCCGGCGGCACGCTGCAGGCCAACGACCGGGCGCGCTGGCAGTACTGCTGTAACCACAACCAATATGACAACTGTAACTGGCTGCTGCCGGCCGACCTGCCGCCCGGCCTGTGCTCGAGCTGTGGCCTGAATGAGGTGATTCCGGCGCTGGATACCGGCGACAACCTGCAGCTGTGGACGCGCGCCGAAAAGGCCAAGCGGCGCTTGCTGTATTCTCTTTTCAGCCTGGGCCTGCCGGTGCGTTATGCCGACGGCACGGCGCTGCGCTTTCGCCTGCTGGAAGACCGGCAGCGCAATCCGAATGTGCTGGAGCCTTTTGTGACCATCGGCCACCAGCAAGGCACGATTACGCTGAACATTGCCGAGGCCGATGACGCCACACGCCATGCGGTGCGCCAGCAAATGTCGGAAACCTACCGTACCGTGCTGGGGCATCTGCGCCATGAATGCGGGCATTTCTACTTTGGTCCGCTCACCGGCGATGCGGATTTACTGCAGCAATGCCGGGCGCTGTTTGGTGACGAACAGGCCGATTACGCGGGCAGCCTGGAGCATTACTACCGGGAAGGGCCGTTGGAAAACTGGCCGGAAACCCACATCAGCGCCTATGCCTCGGCCCATCCGGCGGAGGATTTCGCCGAGACTTTTGCCCATGTGCTGCACATTACCGATGCGCTGGAAACCGCTCGTGGCACAGGCTTGCTTGCGCATCATGCTGCCGGGGGAGAGAACGGCGACTGGTTGCAGCAGTGGGCCGGGCTGGCCGTCGCCCTGAACGAAACCAATCGCTCACTGGGGCTGGATGATGTGTATCCGTTCTGTTTGTCGATGGGTGTGCGCGACAAGCTGAATTTCGTGCGCGGGCTTATTTCTCGGCACGCGCAGAGTCTATCCGCACCGACTCAACCAGGTGCGGCACTGGTCGGCTGAAGGGCAGGGCCGGCAAGCCTTCAAAGGCCTTCACCAGGCCTTCCTGCCAGGCCAGGCGCAGCTGGTGCAGGTAGGGATGATCCTCGCCCAGCACCAGGGGCTTTTCCAGCCGCAGGCTGCCCGTCACGTAGGTCAGCAATTCAATCGGCGGGCCCACGGTGGCATTGCTGCGCATGGTGGAATCCATCGACACCAGCGCGCAGCGGCCGGCCACCTCCAGTGATACCTCATCGCGGATGATGCGGTCGAGTATGGGTTTGCCGTATTTCAGCTCGCCGATCTGCAGGTAGGGATTGCGCTCGCTGGCCGAGATGTAATTGCCTTCGGGGTAGACCTGGTAAATCTGCGGCGCGCGCTGGCCGATCTGGCCGCCGAGGATGAAATTTGCTTCGGGGTTGAACGCATCCTTGCCTTTGCCGCCGTGTTTGCCCTGTTCCGTGCGGC
>CBFGWJ010000626.1:0-1696 GCA_965652335.1 uncultured Gammaproteobacteria bacterium
CAGGACTCGAACGGCAGCCTGACCGCCTCGCAACTGCAAAACCAGGTCGGCGAAGTCGCTGCCGGCTTGCAGGCGCTGGGTATCAGCGTGCTTGCGCTGGAGGCCGACAACGGCATTCCCTGGCTGGTGACCGACCTCGCCTGCCAGCAGGCCGGCATCTGCCTGATACCGCTTCCCGGCTATTTTTCCAGCACACAGCTGGAGCATGTGTTCAGCCTGGCGGCGGTGGATGCAGTCATTTGCCGGCAACCCGACAGGTTTCAGCGTGTCCTGGGCCAGCGGGTTTCGGAACATCGCGAGTTTCAACCCGGAAACCTGGTGCTGCTGCAGCTGCGGAAAGCTGAACATCGATCCGCCCTGCCGGTGCAAACCGGAAAAGTCACCTTCACCTCCGGTTCCACCGGACAACCGAAAGGCGTATGCCTGAGCAACTGGCAACTGCAGCGGCAGGCGCGGGTGCTGGCGGATACGGTGGCCCTGAAAACCCCTCGCCATTTGTGCCTGTTGCCATTGAGCACGCTGCTCGAGAATGTCGCCGGGCTGTATGCGCCTCTCCTGAGCGGCGGCGAAGTGATCCTGCCGGGCCTGGAGGAAATCGGGTATTCCGGCAGTTCGAGCCTCGACGCCGGAAAATTCCTGGCGACCATCCAGCGTTACCAACCCAACAGCATCATTCTCACGCCGCAATTGCTGCTGCTGATGGTGACTGCAGCCGCGGCAGGCTGGCAGGCTCCCGACAGCCTGCGGTTTGTAGCCGTGGGGGGTGCCAAAGTCTCAGCAACCCTGTTGCAGCGGGCGCATGCCGCGGGCATACCGGCTTATGAAGGCTATGGCCTGTCGGAATGCGCTTCGGTGGTGAGCCTGAACACACCGGCATGCAACCAGCTTGGCAGCTGTGGCCAGCCGCTGCCGCACCTGCAGGTGCGGATCGATGATGGCGAGGTGGTGGTCAGCGGCAATGCCATGCTGGGCTATCTCGGCGAGCCGGACAGCTTTGCAGCGCCCTCCATCAAGACCGGCGACCTGGGTGAAATCGACGCACAGGGCTACCTGCATATTCGCGGACGTCGCAAGAACCTGCTGATCTCCAGCTTTGGCCGCAACATCAACCCGGAATGGGTGGAAAGCGAACTGCTCAGCCAGCCGCTGCTGGCCGAGTGCGTTGTGTTGGGGGACGCGCGCCCGTACTGCGTTGCCCTGCTCACGCCGCGCCGGGCGGATACCGGTGATGCCGTCATCCAGAACCACATCGACCAGGTGAATGCCGGTTTGCCGGATTACGCCCAGGTGCGGCGCTGGCATCGGCTCAGCCAGCCGCTGAATGCACAGCCCGGCCTGCTGACGGCCAACGGCCGGCCACGCCGTTCCGCCATTGCCCGGCAATATGCCGCACTGCTCACCCGCCTCTACCCTGAAGACCACGCATTGGAGTCCGCATGAATTTCTTTGTCACGCTGAACGAAGCAACCACGGAGCAACGGCAGCAATTGCTGGCGGCTCCCATCATCGGCAATGCCCTGGCCGGAAAGATCACGCTGGGAGAGTACGTCGAATTCCTGGCGCAGGCTTATCACCACGTCAAGCACACCGTGCCCCTGCTGATGGCCACCGGCGCGCGCCTGCCTGAGTCCTATGAATGGCTGCGGGAAGCGGTGGCCGAGTACATTGAGGAAGAAACCGGCCACCAGGAGTGGAT
>CBFGWJ010000627.1:0-1689 GCA_965652335.1 uncultured Gammaproteobacteria bacterium
CGCGATGGAATCGCCACAATCCGTCGCATGATCCGGAGCTTGCAGCCGAGCCGAGTGCGTTAAACTGGAGCGCAAAAGCGAAAAGCGCGCAACCGCGAGAAAGCCATGCCGTCCGACCAACCGTCACTCCATAAAACGCTTTGGGAAACCCCCTGGCCCGTGGCCAGCGCCGCCGAATGCAATTTCTATCACACCACTGACATTCCCGGTCATGGCCTGGTGACAGGCCAATGGGATTTGCGCGCCGGCGTGGCCGATTATCTGGGCCACTACGATTTCAGCGGCCGGCGCGTGCTGGAGATCGGCCCGGCTACCGGCTTCCTGACCTTTGAGATGGAAAAGACCGCCCGCGAGGTGGTGGCGGTGGAACTGCCGATGGACCGCGGCTTCTGGAATGCCGTGCCCTACGAAAGCCTGGGCCTGGCGCGGCGCGATGCCAACTGGACCGAAGCTGAAGAACAGTTCTTTGACCACATTCGGGGCATTCGCAAAGGCTTCTGGTTTTGCCACCGCATGTTCAATTCACAGGCGAAGGTGTACCACGGAACATCGGAAAACCTGCCGGATGAGCTGGGCGAGTTCGATGTTGCGGTATTGGCCGCGGTACTGCTGCACACGCGCAGCCCGGTGGCGGTGCTGGAAAGCGTGGCACGGCGCGTGACCGGCGACATGGTCATCACCGAAGTGCATGTACCTGAGCTCGGCGAAGACGGCGTGTGCGCGCTGGTGCCCACCGCAGGCAACAAGGCCTGGGACACCTGGTGGCGCTTCACGCCGCGATTTTTCGTACAGTTTCTCGAAGTGCTGGGTTTCACCGAGCACCGGGTGAGTTTTCACCAGCAGCCGGCGGATGGGCGGATGGTTCCTCAATTTACCGTAGTGGCCTCAAGGCCGGAGGCAAAAGAATGACCTCAAGGATTGCAGTATCCCTTTTGTGTTCGTGCGCCGCTTTGGCAACTTCCGTTTGGGCTGTCGATACCGGCCCCGATACCGCCGAGAGTGGTTCGGTAGAAGCGATCGCGCAGTACACCTCCGAGCCGCGATTCTCCAGCCCCTGGGTGGCGTATGTGCCGGATTCGGCAGATGTTTCATCGCCGAAAGACTATCTCGGCTATCACATTGGAACACCCGGCGAGCTGACGTACTCGGAGAAAATCCGCGGCTATGTGCGCGAGTTGGATGAGAAATCCCCCCGCGTGCATGTAGAAACGATCGGCCAAAGCGCCGAGGGCAAGGATATCGTGCTGGTGGTGGTCGGCAGCGAGGAAAATATCAGCAACCTCGATGCCATCAAGCAGGCCAATGCCGCCCTGGCCGATCCGCGCAAGACCTCGCCGCAGCAGGCCGAAGAACTGATCGCGCAAAGCCGCCCGGCCTACTATTTCAACTGCAACCTGCATTCCGATGAAACCGGCAGCGGCGAGATGTGCATGGAACTGGCCTATCGGCTGGCGGTTTCCGAACAGCCCATGATCCAGTCGATCCGTGAAAAGCTGCTGGTGCTTATCAACCCCGTATCCGAACCCGACGGCCGCGACCGCGTAGTCGATTGGTTCTACCGCTACCTCAAGGGCAAGATGGATTTCACCGCGCTGCCCCGGCAGAGCCCGCCGTACTGGAGCGAATACGTCTACGTGGACATCAACCGCGATGCGCACCAGAAGCTGTTTCCGTCCACCCAGGCCGTGA
>CBFGWJ010000628.1:0-1689 GCA_965652335.1 uncultured Gammaproteobacteria bacterium
CGGCGAAACGCCCGCCATCCAGGCGGCAGCCGCGGCATGCATGGCGTTGCTGACGTTGTGCCGGGCCAGGGCGTTCATCGTTGCCGGAATGTCGGCGGTGGCAATGACCACATGCCGCGAACCATCTCCATACAACGCGATGCATTCCCTGCCGTCCAGATCTTCGAGCACACAGCAATGAGTTGCTGCATCATGCCGGGACAATAAAGTGGCATGGTCCGATTCCATGGATACCGCCACCTTTCGCTCGGCCGTCGAATGCAGCAGCATCGCCGCGCAGTGTTCGTTGTCCGCGTTCAGTACCACCGCCTTGCGCGCCCGGCGCACCGGAGCGAATTTGATCGCGGCAATCTGCTCCAGGGTATGCGCGCCCATGTGGTGGAGATGATCAACCGTAACGTTGGTGCAAACCGCCACATCACACCAGTCGTAGGCAAAGCCGAAGTGGACGATACTGCCAAAGTAATCTTCAAAAACCGCGATTCCTGCGCCGGGTGCTTCCAGTGCGTAGTACGCTGAAGCGGGGCCGAATTCGCTGCGTTTGCCCTGTGGCTCCTGGTCCAGCCACACGCCGGTGGACGACACCACCACCGGGGACTGCTCCGCGGTTTTCAGGATATGGCCCAGCATGGTGCAGGTCGTGGTTTTACCGTTGGTGCCGGTGACCGAAATGATCGGTATGCGGAAGCGGCTGCCCGGCGGATACAACTGCGCCAGCAGCAGGTCCGCGGCCTGGTCCAACTCCGCGCCGCCCTCGGGAAACCAGCTGTCCAGGCTGGGTGCGATGTCCAAACCCAGCCAGCCGCCGCCAGCTGCAATCTCTGCCGCGAATACCGGCAGGCTGAACTTCCTGCACACAGCCGCCACCTGTTCGCACACGGTGGAATCCGGTACGGTTCCATCCCTGCCGCCAGCCGGCCCGGCAGTGGCGACTACCCGGCCGCCGATCACGAGTACGGACCTGGCACCTGCCGTACGCTCGGTCGCCATGGGGATGCCCACGGCCTGCAGGCCCGTTTGCAACCCGCGCGGGTCGCGCAACATGCTGGCTTGTTGCGGATTCCAATTGACGCACAGGGTCCCGTCCAGCACGTACTGGTAACGGGCATGGCCCAGCCTCAACAGCCCGTTGGGACGGATACGGAAAGCTCCTTCAAGCGGGTCATAAGGGTAACGATCCAGGTTAAAACAGGGAATTTCACGGCGCCTGGCTGCCGCCTGCAGGGCGCGCGTTTCCATCGGCAGGCAGCGCGTGCGGGCAAACTCGAGGAAGTGATTGAACCTGCCCTGGCTGAAGTCCGCATCACCGGGTTTCAGTTCGCGCTGCTGCAATGCATCCCGGATGATGGCCAGCGCCATGCGGGCTGCAGCCTGGCCAACTTCAGGGTGATCATACTCAAACCAGGCCCACACCGGGCCCTCATCATCCGGTACCGCGCCAAATTCGAACACATGGTGCCCAGCCGTTTGCTGCAGGTGCAACGCCAGCTGCGCGAACCAGAGGCCCAGCTGCAGGTTGGCCGGCTTGCTGCCATCCTGCTCCACCCCAGGCGCAAAACTCCCGTTGCAGCCCATCCGCTGCAGCCGCTCACGGACAGCCATTGGCAGGGCATGCCTCTTGCCTGCGGACAGGCCGATGCTGTCATCGCTGAAGACAAGCCTTTGCTCGATGATGGGCTTTTCACCGCG
>CBFGWJ010000629.1:0-1683 GCA_965652335.1 uncultured Gammaproteobacteria bacterium
CAGCAAGCCGATTTTTGCCACATAGGCACGGGTTCGGAGGTCAGCATGAACACTGCCGATCACCGTATTGGTAGACCAGCTTCCGCTGTAAACGGAGGAACCCATCTGTGTTCCGATGGCAATTGAGGCGTGCGCCAGGTAAGCGCCAAGCGCCGCTGCTGCCAGGATGATGACTGTCGCCAACAGCGTTTTGGTGATGAATGTATGCCGCGTCATGTCAAATTTCCGATTTATTTCCGGGCATGGATGAATGGTGATACTATCGCGTATCAGGTAGCGGCTGTCCAGCCCTTTCCAAGCGGTGATGATGTGGATGGCAGGCGATTGATCCGGATTGCAGTTAGCGTGACCAGGGCGCCACTGCGTGAATTGAAATGAGATCCATGAACGCGCAGACAGGCAGAAAACCAATGACCAACACGGGGGGTATCAGCAGATGGTTGCTACCTGCGCTGGTAATCCTGGCCGTGGCCGCAACGGCGGTTTACTGGCTTTACCTGCCGGACCCCAACCTGCCGGGCCGAGCGGCGGAAGGCGAGCCACACCGCGTAGTGGCCGATGGCTTTGAGCATCTGTATTACGAACGCGGCAGTGGCCGAATCATCCTGTTCCTGCCCAGCCTTGGCCGTCCGGCCAGTGACTTCAATGAACTGACAGCCGAGCTCTCAAGGCAAGGCTTTCGAACCATTGCGGTTGATCTCAATACCAACCGCAAAGTCCCCGAAAAATCTAAGGGCGACCTGATGCGTCTCGCTGCGCAACTTGATGCCGTGGTTACGGCTCTGGGCCCCATCGAGTCCGGAAACCTGGTGGTTGCAGGCCACGCTTTCGGCAACCGGCTGGCCCGGGCCTACGCCACCCTTCACCCGGAACGCGTTGAGGCGGTCATCCTGCTGGCCGCTGGTGGACGTGTTCCCATCGCCGAAGACATTACCGGCCATATGATCGATTGCTTCGACCCCAGTCTCAATCGCATTTCGCGCGGCACGGCCCTGCGCCGGGCTTTTTTCGCCCAAAGTTCGGCGATTCCCGATTACTGGCGCATCGGCTGGGACGTGGCACTGGGGGAAATTCAGGTGGAAGCCGCCACCACCACACCCTATGAGCTCTGGTGGGATGGCGGCGGCCGGCCCATGCTGGTCATACAGGCTGATGAAGACAGCATTGCACCTGCCCGGCACTCATCGGACCTGCTGAAGGAGGAATTCGGAGACCGCGTCACGGTTGCAGTGGCGTCTCCCGCCGGCCATGCGCTGCTGCCCGAACAGCCCGTATTCCTCAGCAAAACCATCCTGGCATATCTTGACTGAGGCTCCAGAAATGGTATTCCTTTGCATTGGCATAATGTCATCACTTAACCTGCAGTTTGCGTAACAGAAGACTGACGAATGAAAAAATCTCAAGTGAAGGCCGAGGTGGAAGACACGACCAGCGCCGACACGCCCTATCGGGATAAGCTGAGTCGTCATGTCTCGGAACGGCGTGATCAGCTGCTGGATATCTCAGCCGATGTCTTTTGCCAGAAAGGCCTGCACCAGACCACCATGGATGACATCGCGGAAAAACTGGGTGTCGCAAAAGTGGTGCTGTACCGCTATTTCGGCTCCAGGAGCGGCCTGATACACGCCATCCTCAACCGGGTTGTAGAACGCATCCTGGCTGAAGACCAGAAAGAACTGACCT
>CBFGWJ010000630.1:0-1682 GCA_965652335.1 uncultured Gammaproteobacteria bacterium
TTCGGAACCAGGTCGACTTCGTCAAACGCCGCGCTGTTGCGCCTCAGGGTGATTTCGTCATCGGCGCCACCATCGATGTAATGGAAAATCGGCGCCGGTAATCGCTGCTTCGCCAGCTCGCGGAAGTTTTCCGTACGGTAACAATGCTTCAGCTTCATTGTTTCCCGCTGGCGCTGGCAGTGCGCGGAATGTGCGACGGAATAAGGAAGAAACTGGTGACGGTGATGGCAATCACAGCCGCCATGAACAGGAAGAACGCGCTCACCGAGGGCATCGGATCCATGCTGAAATAATAGGCAGCAACCGCCGGGCTCACCACCGCGCCGATGCGCGAGATCGTCTGCGCCATTCCCACCGCTGAACTGCGGACTTCGGTGGGATAGGAATGGGCGCTGATGGCATACATGAAGGCCTGCATGCCGTTCACTGAGGCGCCGGCCAGCAGGCAGAGCGCAAACAACTGGATGGTTGAAACCTGCTCCTGCAGCAACACGAAAGCGATGAGAGCGCTGGCCAGGCCACCGAGCGCGGCCAGCGCGGTTCCTGTGTACCTGGAACCGAACCAGCTGATCAGCACCGCGCCACCAATGGACCCCAGCACCGCGCCGGAACTGAAATACTGCAGGCCCATGGAGGAGATCTCTTTTGACAGCCGGGCCGTATCAAACAGCAGCGGAATCTGGCTGGTGAAGACATACAAGACAAAGCTGTTCACGGTAAACGCGATCCAAATCAGTAGCGTGCGCACCCGGAAGTCGCTGTTCAGTATCGTCGCCAGCCAGTTACCCGACTGCTTGCCGGCTTCCTGCACGTAGAACTGCTCACTGCCATCAAAGCGCTTTTCCTTGAGCAGCTGGTTCAGGGCTTTGGCCAGGCGGCTGTAGTGACGCGGATGTTTCGCCATGTACTTGGGCGACTCCGGCAACAGCCAGGAAAACACCAGGAACAAAACCAGCGGTACGATGGCGCCAACGGCAAACATCGAGCGCCAGCCGAATTCAGGCTCCAGCGCGCGGTAGGCAAAACCCGCCAGGGTGCCGCCCAGGGGAATTGAAACGATGATCAGGGCGACGGCAATGCTGCGCAGCCGCTTGTTGGTCCACTCTGAAACCAGGGTTGTCGCCAGTGGCGTAACGCCACCGAGTCCCAGGCCCATCACGAGCCGCCACCAGAACATTTCAGTGATGTTGTTGGAAAAATAGCAGCCAAGGGAGCCAACAAACATCAGCAACAGGCAAAATACATAGGATTTCTTTCGCCCGTGGCGGTCACCTATCCAGCCAAACAGGATGGAACCGATGGCCATACCGAGCAGGCCTGACATCATGAACGGTTGCACTTCCGCCCGGGTGATACCCCAGTCCGCCACCATGGCGCCGGCCACATAACTGGGAATGAACAGGTCAAACCCATCGGTGAGCATGATGCAGATCATCATCACGGTGATCCAGAACGGCTTCCAGAAAAAGCTGGCATTGTCGATGATCTCGCTAACCTCTACTTTCTGGTTTTCCATGCTTTGCTCCCCTGCGGGCCAGGCCCGGGATTTCAGTCGGGTGTCAGGTTCGGTGAATTCGCAAGCCAGACAAAGGCGCTTCGCCCGGCATGCTGCAAGTTCCGGCTTTCGGCGAACAGGAAGATTAACCGGTCCGTACGCGTATGCCAGCCACTTCCATCTGCAC
>CBFGWJ010000631.1:0-1681 GCA_965652335.1 uncultured Gammaproteobacteria bacterium
TCGCTCATCAGTGAAATACCCGGCCCGGATGTCGGGGTAAACCCCCGCGCGCCCACCCAGTTGGCGCCCAGCACCATGCCGGCTGCAGCCAGTTCGTCCTCTGCCTGGATGATGCAGTATTTCTTCTCGCCGGTTTCCGGGTCTTCGCGGAACATTTCACAGAAGGTCTTGAAATTGTCCATCAGCGAAGTGGAGGGTGTGATGGGATACCAGGCACCCACGGTCGCGCCGGCATAGACAAAGCCCAGCCCGGCCGCGGCGTTGCCATCGATCAGTATCTTGCCGGCGTTGTTGTCGCCCATGCTCTCCGCCCTGACGGGCAGCGGGCAGGTGAAGTTTTCCTTCGCGTAGTTGTACCCGAGCATGATGGCTTCGAGGTTGCCATCCACCAGCTTGGGCTTGGCGGCGAATGTTTCTTCCAGCAGGGTGCGGAAGATTTCCAGGTCGATATCCAGCAACGCCGCCAGCACGCCCACATAGGCGATGTTCTTCATCAGGATGCGGATGCGCGCCACGCTGAAGTGTTCGTTGCAGAGCTTGGAAAGCGGTACGCCCAGGATGGTGATGTCATCACGCGCCAGGGTGTGGCTGCGCGGCCAGGTGGAGTCGTACACCAGGAATCCGCCCGGGCTGACTTCCTTCAGGTCCTGGCTGTAGGTCTGGGCATTCATGGCCACCATGATGTCCACGCGCCCGGAACGCGACATATAGCCGTCCTTGTTGGCGCGGATTTCGTACCAGGTCGGCAGCCCCTGGATGTTCGACGGGAACAGGTTCTTGCCGGTCACCGGAATGCCCATGCGGAACAGGGCTTTCATCACCAGGCTGTTGGCGCTGGCCGAGCCGGTGCCGTTGACGGTGGCGATTTTCAGGACAAAGTCGTTTATCCGGCTTTGCGTTGCTGGCATGGTGTGCTTTCCGTAGTGCCGCCACCGTAATCGGTGGCCTTGGGGAATCCGAGCAGTGATTTCTGCATGTCCCAGGCCGCTGTCGGGCAGCGTTCGGCGCAGAGGCCGCAGTGAATGCAGAAGTTTTCGTCCTTGACCATCACGCGGCCGGTTTGCTTGAGCGCGTCGGAAACGAACAGCGGCTGGTCTTTTTCCAGGCGGGGCGCGGTCATGCGCTGCTCAATTTCGCTGAGCTCGCCATTCGGCATGATGGTCAGGCATTGGGTAGGGCAGATGTCCAGGCAGGCATCGCATTCGATGCACAGGCTGTCGGTGAACTCCGTCTGGATATCACAGTTCAGGCAACGCTCGACTTCCTTGGCCGTCTGCTCCGCATCAAAACCGAGCTCCACTTCGCGCCCCAGGTTTTCGAATCGCGCCGCCAGCGGTATGTGCATCATCTTGCGCCGCGCGGCGGGATCGAAATTGTTGGAGTAGCTCCACTCATGCATGCCCATCTTGCGGCTGCCGAGGTTGAGCTTTTTCGGCAGGCGCTCGGTCAGCGGCTTGCCCTGGCAATGCAGGTGAATCGAGATCGCCGCCTGGTGGCCGTGCTCCACCGCCCAGATGATGTTCTTGGGGCCAAAGGCTGAATCGCCGCCAAAGAACACACCCTTGCGGCTGGATTCAAAGGTGACTTTATCCACCGCCGGCTCTTCCCATTTATTGAATTCGATGCCGAGGTCGCGCTCGATCCAGGGGAAAGCATTTTCCTGGCCGATGGCGAGCACCAC
>CBFGWJ010000632.1:0-1675 GCA_965652335.1 uncultured Gammaproteobacteria bacterium
AGGCCATCAACCGCCTGCTCAAGCAACATGCGCAGATGCAGAAAATGATGAAGAAGCTCGGCGGCGGCGGAATGGGCAAGATGATGAAGCAACTCAGTCGCCTGCAGGGCCAGTTGCCGCCGGGAATGATGGGAGGCGGTGGCAGGAAGCCTCCGTTCTGAGCGCCTGAAAGTGGATCAGTCCCGGCGCTTGTTGCTGCAGGCTGGCCTGCTGGGCGCGGGTGCGGTTTCGCTGGGGCTCACTGCCTGGTCGATTCACCGCAAGGACCAGCCCCTGGCGGTTTTGCCTGAACCTCTCGGCCGACTCAAGCCAGTGCGCGACCAGTCCACCGGACTGAATCTGCTGTGCCTGCCCGAAGGCTTCCGCTACCGCACGTTTTCCTGGGCAGGCGAAGCACTGCATGACGGTCGCCATGTGCCAGCCAGCGCGGATGGCATGGCGGTGGTGCGTACCGTGGGAGCGGAAGTTACTCTGGTACGCAACCATGAACTGCGCGGATCCGCCGGAGCCTTCGGACCAGCGGAACTGGCCTGGGATGTCACCGGTGGCGGTACCACCAACCTGGTTTTTGATACACGCAGGGAAGCCCTGGTTGATTCCTGGGTCAGCCTCAGCGGGACGCTCAGCAACTGTGCTGGTGGGCTGACTCCCTGGGGCAGCTGGCTGAGTTGTGAAGAGGGGCCGTGGTCACCAGCCACGCGCCACCTGGGGCCGACCCTCCGCCAGAACCTGTGGAAGCTGGATCGGGCTCAAAAAGAGCACGGTTTCGTGTTCGAAGTGGCTGCGGATGGTGTCAGCAACGCTGAACCATTGTGGGACATGGGCCAGTTCTACCATGAGGCTGTAGCGTTTGATGTGAATACCGGCATCATCTACCTCACAGAAGATGCCTCGCCCGCCGCCGGCTTCTACCGGTTCCTGCCCAAGACCGAAGGACGGCTGAGCGATGGCGGAAAACTGCAGATGATGCGGGTGGAAAACGGCTGGGACATGCGCAACGGCCTCGTATTGCGCGAACCCTGGTCGGTGTCCTGGATCGATGTGGAAGACCCGCGATATGGAATTACACCGGAAACCGGTGAGGGCGATGCCCTGGTCCGGCGGGCAATGGCAGCCGGCGCGTCGCCGTTCATTTCACTGGAAGGCTGCATCGCCCAGTCCACTCCACTCGGAACCCGGATTTTTTTTGCCGCCAAGGAGGGTGGCAGCGCTGACGCCGGCAGCATTTTTGAATACGACCCCGCCACCGAAACCGTCCAGTTACTGCTCGATTCTCCCGGCCATGACACGATTTCGGGGCCGGACAACATCACGGTCAGCCCGCGTGGCAGCCTGGTGATCTGCGAAGACCGGACGAACTCAAATACCGCGGCTCAATCCCTCTTTGCCCTGACCCCCGCGGGGCAATTGTTCCGTTTTTGCCAGGTCAACCCGCGAATTTCCGGTCATCACGCCGGGTTCCGGCTGAGCAGCACGGCATTGCTGAGTGAGTGGGTTGGGGTCACTTTTTCAGCCGACGGTGAATGGCTGTTTTGCAATCTCTACCGTCCCGGCCTGACCATTGCCATCACCGGGCCCTGGCAGGACGGATTGATCTGAATTGACCCGCAGCCTCGCAGTTCACCTATCTGCCTGTTCTTGTCCCAATTTTTCCAAACTTTTGGTTCCATTTTAC
>CBFGWJ010000633.1:0-1666 GCA_965652335.1 uncultured Gammaproteobacteria bacterium
GTTCCAGCTTTTCGGCATGACACGCTGGATCAGCCGGGTGAAGTAGTTGCTGACAGTCTCGTCCGCCAGCAAAGCAGCGGCCCTGGCGCAGACCCGGCCCAGCTCCACATAGCGCTGCGGGTTCTTGAGCGGGTTGTGCAGGCCGGATTTGGGGCAGCGCTTCAGGCTGTCGATGAACGGCGCCAGCTCCCGCGTATCGGGCACCTGCAGGAAGTCGCCGCCGTGCAGGGGGTCAGGAATGTCATCACGCCAGCTTGTGCCTTCCGACCATTCTCCGGCCAGCAGGTTGCGCACAACTCCGGGCTGGCCCGGCTTCATGCCGTCAAAGGGATCGAGGGTGGCGAATACAGGAATTGTGGATTTGCTCATGGCTTCATCAACTTTCACTGGTGGCGTTCATTCGGCGCATTCATTTATGGGGAAACTGATAGTATACTGATTTACGACATGTAACAAACCATCTTGTGACATGTCAAAACTCGACCCAGCGGAATCCGGAAATGCAGGCAACAGCAAAAGCAACAAAGTCAGGCAGCGGGGCAAAGCCACCGGCCATCGGCCAAAAGCTCCCGGCTGCCGGGCGTGCGCGCGACAAAGGCAGCAAAACCGCGGTGTCGCAAAAGGATGAAGCCTATTAGCGGGTCTACCAGGACATCATCACCCTCAAGCTGAAGCCGGGTGAACGAATCTCCGAGGCGGTGCTGGAACAGCTTTATGGCATCGGCAAGGCCTCGGTGCGGACTGTGTTGCTGCGCCTGGTCCACGAGGGTCTGGTCGAGAATAACGGGCGCTACGGCCACCAGGTCATTCCGCTTACCCTGGAATCCATCCGCAATGTGCTGGAGTTACGGCTGATCCTGGAACCCGCTGCTGCCGAAATGGCGGCCGGCCGCATTGATGCGGAGCGCCTGCGCAAATTCAACAAGCACACCGGCATCGACCTGTCGAAATCGAACTGGAAAGTGAATGCCCGGTACCTGGAGTCGAACCGCGATTTCCACGTTGCCATTGCCGAATATTCGGGCAACGCGCAGATGGCGACCTGGCTGAAGCACCTGCACAACCTTTCGTTCCGCACCTTCTACCTGCTGGAGCGTTCAGGCACGCTGATTGCCGGCGGCCAGGAAGACCACGAAGAGATCATTCAAGCGCTGGAGCAGGGCGACGGACAGGAGGCGGCCCGGCTCGCCCGCGAACACATGCAATCGGCGCTGGATATCACCCTGGCTGCTGTGATCAAGCTGCCTGAACTGCAGCAGGTCAACCTGCGCTGAACCCTATACGCCAACTCATTTGAGAACTGTGAAATGAACCCTTCCTGGCCACAGGACGTTTACCGGATCATCAAAACCGAAGGCATTACCCAGGTTGCCACCGTGCCCGATGGCGGGCTCACGCGATTGCTGAACCTGCTGGAGGCGGACCCGGACATCCGCGTGATCACGCTGGCCACCGAGGAGGAAGGCGTGGCTCTGGTCAGCGGCGCCTGGCTGGGTGGCGCCCGGGCCATCCTGCTGATGCAGAGCAGCGGCGTGGGCAACACCATCAACATGCTGTCGTTGCCGGCCGAGTGCCGGATTCCGTTCCTGGCGCTGGTCACCATGCGCGGCGGGCCGGATGAATCCAACCCCTGGCAGGTGCACATGGGTCAGGCGGTTGAAACCGT
>CBFGWJ010000634.1:0-1666 GCA_965652335.1 uncultured Gammaproteobacteria bacterium
TCGCCCAGTCCGGCCGCTGGCTGGCCCACGCCTACGCCAACCCGCATTCGCTGATTGCGGCCCGGGTTACCAGCCGCAACCAGCAACAACCGCTGGATGAGGCTGAATTGCATGCCCGCCTGCAGGCCGCCGCAGCCTGGCGTGAGCGGCTGTACCCCGGCGGCTGCTACCGCTGGATATACGGTGAAAGTGACGGCCTGCCGGGGCTGGTGGTCGACCGCTTTGGCAGCGTGGCGGTGGCGCAAATAACCACCGCCGGCATGGAGCAGTTACGCCCTGCCATTGCCGCAGCGGTGCAGGCCAGTACCGGCATCCAGGCACTGCTGCTGCGTTGCGATGGCGACCTGCGCCAGCTCGAGGGGCTGGACTCCTATGTTGAAACCGCATTCGGCACGGTGCCCGACGAAGTCGAAATCCTGGAGCATGGCAATCCCTTCCTGGTACCGCTGAAGCAGGGCCAGAAAACCGGCTGGTTCTATGACCAGGCCGACAACCGGCTGCGGGCGCAGCCCTTGTTGAAGCAGGGACGGGTGATCGACATCTGCTGTTACGTGGGCGGCTGGGGCGTGAGTGCGGCGCTGGCGGGAGCCAGTCACGTGGTGTGCGTGGACGCTTCCGAACTGGCGCTGGACTTCGCGCGGCGCAATGCCGAGCGGAACGGGGTGGCCGCGCGTATGAGTTTTGTACAGGGCGACGCCGCCCAGGTAATGCGTGAGCTGGCCGGCAAACCCCATGCCGACAGCCGTGCCGACTGCGTGGTGCTGGATCCGCCGGCCTTCGTCAAACGCAAAAAGGACTTGCCGCAGGGCAGCGCCGCTTACCAGCGCTGGGCCGAGCTGGCGCTCAACTGCCTGCAGCCGGAGGGCTATTTGGTCAACTGCTCCTGTTCGCAGCACATGGGCCGCGATGATTTCCTGCGGCTGACCCAAAAGGCCGCACGCCGCTCAGGCCGCTTCGCGCAACTGTTGTTTGAGGGTGGACAGTCGGCCGACCATCCGGTGCATCCCGCGATGCCGGAAACCCGCTATCTCAAGGCCCTGTTTCTTCGCGCCATGACTTCCTGAGCGTCCCCGGCTGCGACATTCGCACCACGTGCGAATAAACCGCCGGGTGCGGTGTATCAACAGGCATGGAGCAACATCGAACTCTGTCCGAAACACCGGCTGTAAGCGGCAACAATCCACCGGCTGTGCCTACGGCCCGGCTGCGCAAGCTGCTGATCAGCATTCCGCTGTTGACTGCGACCCTGCAGTCCAGCCTCCTGTTGGTATGCAGATGAGGCTGCGTGATTGCTGATGAATAAATTTCCCGCCGGCGTGTATCAATTGGCAGAATATGGGACCAACATGCCTGCCATCGACGAAACCATGCTCCCCACGGGCAGCCACCCTGGCGAACATCCCAAGGATGAGCGCGCGATTGTGCTGCGGGTGCGGGCCGGCGATCACCAGGCCTTTGGTGAGCTGGTGCAGAAGTACATGAAAAGGGCTTACTACGGTGCGCTGGGGTTGACCGGCTCGCATGATGATGCGTTGGAGCTGTCGCAGGAAGCGTTTGCCCGCGCCTACCGTGCGCGCGAAAGCATCGATCCGGAACGGCCATTCTACACCTGGTATTACCAGATCCTGCGGCGTTTGTGTTTCAACCTCAGCCGTGACCGGGCCAG
>CBFGWJ010000635.1:0-1665 GCA_965652335.1 uncultured Gammaproteobacteria bacterium
GATGCCGGAGGTATAGGGATGCAGGTGCGCATCCTGGAAGCCGGGCAGCAGCATGCCGCCGGGATATGAGAGCGTCAGGGTGTTCGGGCCCACCAGCTTTTCAGCCTCTTCCAGCGAGCCGGCGAACTGGACCCGCCCTTCAAAAATCGTCACGGCTTCGGCCCAGGGTTGATCGGGGTTGAGCGTGTAAACAGCAGCATCGCGGATCAGCACATCCGCATCGGGTGTGACGATTTCGATGGCTATCTCGGGCTCGTCGTCACCGGCGGCCGGGTCGGCTGCAGGCGCCGGGGCTTCAGCGACTGGCTCGGGCGCAGGCTCCTCCGCCGGCTTGCAGGCCAGCAGCGCCAAGCTGATGAAAAAGATGATGAACAGGTTCTTGAATACATTCATGTTGGTTTGATCACCGGGTTGTTGGTTGTCCATTTGTACCATGAATGCCGGGTTGAATGCCCGCGGAATGCCCACCACCGCAATCCCAGGCGTTACAATTTCAACCCTGCTTCTGTTGCCAAAGGCCATTCTGAATGTGCGGTTTTGCGGGATTGATCAACCTGGCGGGTTTGAGCGCCAGCGCGGCTGAGCGCCAGGCCCACCTGGCCGCCATGGGGGCGCAGCTGTCGCGCCGCGGCCCCGATGATGAACAGTTTTACGACGACGGCTATCTCAGCCTGGTGTTCCGGCGCCTGTCCATCATCGACCTGGCTGGTGGGCAACAGCCCATCTGGAATGAAGACCACAGCATTCTCAGTGTGGTGAACGGGGAGGTCTTCAACCACCTGGAAATTCGCGAGCGCCTGAAGTCCCGGCACCGGTTCGGCAGCCGCTCTGATTCGGAGGTGGTGGTTCATCTCTACGAAGAGAGCGAGGATGAGCTGCTGCAGTCGCTGAACGGCATGTATGCCCTGCTGGTGTGGGATACGCGCGCACGCAGGCTGCTGCTGGCCCGCGACCGGCTGGGTATCAAGCCGCTGTTTTACGCCGAAACACCCAAAGGCCTGCTGTTCGGCTCCGAACTCAAGGCCCTGCTGGCGCACCCGGATTGCCCGCGGGACCTGCAATGGGCCGATTTCGAACCCGGCTGGGGTTTTGAAAATCCGCTCAAGACCTTTGTACGGGGAGTTCATCAATTGCCCGGAGGCCATGCCCTGAGTCTCAGTGAAGCAGGCGGCCTTCGCCACAGGACGTACTGGTCGGTGCGGGAATTTTTCCCCGGCAGCGGCGACGACAGCAAGCGGGATCTCGCCTGGTGGAGCCAGCGTTATGGCGAATTGCTGCAGGACAGCGTCTCACGGCAACTGATGAGCGATGTGCCGCTGGGCCTGTTCCTCAGCGGCGGCATCGATTCCAGCCTGCTGGCAGCCATGGCGGCCGCTTCAGGCCAGGAGTTGCACTGCTTCACCGTCGTTGAGGAAAACACCCTCGTCACCGGCGATGTCGAGCAAACCTTGCGCCTGGCCGAGCACTTCGGCTTCCACCACTACCCGGTGCATTACGACACGCGCACTCTGCTGCAGGAGTTGCGGTTCGACCTGGAAGATTTTGAGTTCCTGGTGTGGGCAGTGGAGCGGCCCCAATTCCACCCGGAGTGGATGCTCAAGCTGGAACTGCATCGCTATGCCAAGACGGCGCAGCCGGGTTTGAAAGTGATCCTGCTGGGCCAGG
>CBFGWJ010000636.1:0-1663 GCA_965652335.1 uncultured Gammaproteobacteria bacterium
TTGCGGCGCGCCGGTCAGGTTCGTTGGAGTGGCGAGCAAGCCCAACCGGACTGACGAGACCGCTCCGGTGGCAGAGCTGAATGAGCCGCTTTCTGCTTCGCTGGTTGCATCCTTATTGACCCAGAAGCGCGTTGTACCACCTGAGTTGTATTCGATTTCAACCAGATGCCAGTTATTAGCTGGTGCCAAAGCAGTGCCCGCCTGAGCGCCATCAGCGTGAAAATCCAGGTTGGTGCCGTCGTAGCTTACCTTCAGCCGCTGCGAGCCACCGGCCTCGTCGCCATAGGCCGCAAACAGGTCGGCCTGGCCGCTACCGGTAAGGTTTGGCCTAACATAAAAGCGCGCTATGAAGGTGGTGTGTCCGTCAGGGCTGTTGTCCTGAACGTACCCCACCGTGGGCGTTGTGACCTGCAAACCGCAGGCTTCCGAAAACCGAGGTACTGCCGGAGAAGTCTGGGGTGAACCCACAATTGCGGTGGCACCCGTATTTGAATCCCACTGCTCCATGCTGCAGGCAAAACCGCTGGCCGGCGCGAGCAATATCAAACCACCCAACAAGACTCGTTCCATGATTTTCTTCATTTGGGCTCCCTCAATTTGGAGATTGGCATAGTTGTATCCTGATTCTACAAGGAAAATTCCAATCAGTCGACATTTCTTTACAAATTGTCAGCGACCGGTCCATGGCCGCATTCCGTGGTCGCATTTTGCCCTCGATCCGCCCGATATGACCTGCCGATTATTCAACCACAAGTTCCACCCGAGGGGTACTGTCGCCTTTTACAGTTCTGGTTGTGCAATCAGCCGCAGTTCCCGTGGAGCCAGCAACACTGCCCGGTCATCCACATACCGGATTTCGAACTGGCCGAGATAACTGTCCAGCGGCTGCGGACTGAACTGCAATTCAGGCTGTTGCGCATAAACTACGGCCACTGCGCCAATATCCTCCATCTGCTGCCTCAGCGTTTCCGCGGCGTTCATTTCCCAGTGCCCCGAATCGCCGATGTGCCCGAAGTTTCGCCAGGGGTACCTGCCCATCCAGTCTCCATAGACATTGCCTGGAAAAAACCAGCGGATTTCCTGCAGGTTGAATTGCAGTATCGGGCCATCGCCGATCCGGTCATCCGCCAATGCAGCCAGCGCCGGGGCATAAGCCGGTTGCCATTCTGCCAGGAACTGCTGCTGCTTTTCGGCCGTCAATGGAACGCGTAGCAGGTCCCGGTAACCGCGTGCACCCCCCACCAGCAGCAATCCTGTGGCTGTGCAAGCCAGCAGGATCGTACTCATTCGCCGGGCCTTGGCATCCCATGCATTCGAGTTCGCCCCGGCAATGGTGTGATGATGCAAACGGCGCAGGACATCAGCCCACAACACCATGGTGCAAAGGCTTATCAGGGGCAGGATGATCATGAGGTAGCGGACCACCTGGGAGCTGAAGAACCAGAAAATGAGGTAGGCCAGGCAGGTCAGGTGGATGGCACGCAGGCCGCGTCGCTGCCAGCGCAGCAGCAGGCAACTGGCCATGAACGAACCGATGAGCAGCCCGGCATTGCCCACGCTGCCGTTGAAACGATGCCAGTCGGTATACATTTTCCACGGCAACAGCAGCAGGTTCTGCCAGGTTTTGGGCAAGCCGTGGCTGGCCAGTTCCCGCATCTGGCCC
>CBFGWJ010000637.1:0-1653 GCA_965652335.1 uncultured Gammaproteobacteria bacterium
ATCTCGATGCCATCGTCAGCAAGGCGCTTGAACTGGAACCGGAGCGGCGTTATGCCTCATCCAACGAACTGGCGCTGGACCTGCGCCGTTATCTGCGTGGATCCGCGGTGAGCGCCCATGCACCCGGAAAGGCCTACCTGGCCGGGAAATTCCTGCGGCGGCACCGGGTTGGGGCCGGCGTGGTGATGTTGCTGTTGCTGACTCTGGCAGGCGGCATCATCGCCCGTGAGCTGGAGGTTCGGCAGACCCGCCTGGCGCTGGAAGAATCACAGGCGATTTCCGACTTCCTGGTGGATCTGCTGGAGCACGCCAGCCCGCTGCGCACCAGTGGCGAGGAAGTGACGCTGCAGGACATTATTGATAACGGTACCGATGAGCTATCCGACCGGTTTGCCGACAAACCGCTGGTAAAAGCCCGGTTGTTGCATACCCTTGGCAGGGTTTACGGTGAGCGCGGCGAGTACCTCAAAGGCAGCACATTGCTGGAACAGTCGCTTGCCCTGATGGACCGTGCTGGCTCGGATGATCTGGATGAACGCATACGCGCACTGTCTGATCTTGGAGTGGCCCTGCGGCGCCAGGGCCGGCTGGATGAATCCGGATTGGTACTGTTGCGGGCCCAGGCCCTGACCGCGGAAATGCAACCCCAGGATCCGCTGTTGAATGCCGATGTGGCTACCAGCCTGGGCAATTTTTATGTGCTCACTGAATCATGGGAAAAGGCTGAGAGTCAGCACCTGTTGGCTCTGCAACTGCGTGAATCCAACCTGCCCGCCGGGGATCTGCAGATCACTGCCTCACGCAACAATGTGGCCACGGTACTGATCAACACCTGGCAGTTGGAGCGCGCATTGCTTTACGCGGAGAAAACCTTTGAGGAATGGCAGCAGAACCTGCCGCCGGAACACCCGTGGATCAGCGTCGCCCGCAATAACCTCGCCGTGGCCCTTGAACGACTTGGCCGTACGGAAGAGTCCCTGCGGCTTTCCATGGATGCACTAAACGAAGCACAGCAACGCCTGGGCCCTGACCATCCGGATGTTTCAGACTTGTGGCGAAACCTCAGCGTGGTGCTGGGCGAACTCGGCCGACGCGATGAAGCACTTGAAGCCATGCAGCAACATGTCCGAATCCTGGAGGAATCATTGGGCCCCGATGCACCACGGACTCTGGGAGCCGAACGCAGGCTGGTCAACCTGCACTTTATTGATAGAGATTACGAACAGACTCTGGCACGCCTGGACTTGATCCTGGAAAGGCTGAAAAAGGGCGAGCCGGATTCCAGCCTGGAAGCGGCGTTGAACCTGGATCGTAGCAATACCCTGATCGAGCTGGGACGCTATGACGAAGCCGCGGATATCCTCGGTTCCCTGAAAAACCTGCCGGCCGGCAACCAGCTCCGGCTGCGGCGAATGCAGGCGAAACTGATGGGTCAGCTGGGACACCACGATCAGGCCATTGCTGAATTGCTCAACCTGCAGCAGGAAACTTCCTCCAGCTTGCCCCAGTACAACCAGAACCATGGCTACATACTGAGCAGCCTGGCCCGTGAAGCCCTGGCCGCTGGAGACCTTGTACGCGCTCTGTCGTGGGCGAAAGAAAACCTGCAATTCTGGCAGAAAGTAAACCAAACGCTGTCGATATACATGGCCA
>CBFGWJ010000638.1:0-1652 GCA_965652335.1 uncultured Gammaproteobacteria bacterium
TCATCTTCATCGACGAGTTCGCCGACATGATGATGATCGTCGGCAAGAAGGTCGAGGAACTGATCGCGCGCCTGGCGCAGAAGGCGAGGGCGGCCGACATTCACCTGTTGCTGGCCACGCAGCGGCCATCGGTGGATGTGATCACCGGCCTGATCAAGGCCAATATCCCGGCCCGCATTGCCTTCCAGGTTTCCTCCCGTATCGACTCACGCACCATCCTCGACCAGATGGGCGCCGAGCAGTTGCTCGGCCATGGCGACATGCTCTACCTGCCACCGGGTTCCGCCATTCCGGAACGCATTCATGGCGCCTTCGTCGATGACCATGAAGTGCATGCGGTGGTGGAATATCTCAGGCAGTTTGGTGAACCGAATTACCTCGATGATGTCCTTGATGATGTGCAGGTGACCAACGACGGCATGGCGATTGGCGCCACCGGGCTGCCGGAGGCCATCGACGGCGACCAGGACGAGTTGTACGACCAGGCCGTGGCCTTTGTCACCCAAAGTCGCCGCGCTTCGATTTCCAGCGTGCAGCGGCAATTGCGAATCGGTTACAACCGCGCCGCGCGGCTGGTGGAAGAGATGGAGGCATCCGGCGTGGTCAGCCCGCCGGAACACAACGGCCAGCGTGAAGTGCTGGCGCCGCCTCCGCCCAAAGACTGATTCATCCGGCCTTTCATGAACGGAGTTTGATGAACTTGATCCCGATTCACGCTTTTCGTCCTGTGCTGGTGGCTACTTGGCTGCTGGTCATGGCCGGGCCCCTGCTGCTTGCCACCACCCACGCCGCCATGGACCAACCGGGTCGAGATGAACTGAACCGGTTCGCCGATGACCTGCAAACCATGCACGCCCGCTTCGAGCAGCGTGTGCTGCGCAGCGATGGCGGGCTGGAAGACGAAAGCAGTGGCGAAGTGTGGCTGCAAAGCCCCCATTACTTTCGCTGGGAATACGGCGGCGACTTTCCCGAGAAAGTGATCGCCGATGGTGAACGCATCTGGATCCACGATGAGGTGCTGGAGCAGGTGACGGTAAAATCACAGGCCGAGTTCAACAACGATTCGCCGCTGGTCATTCTCACCGACATCCAGCGCCTGGACGAATTGTTTGAAGTCCGTGAGGCCGGGGACATTGACGGCATGGTGTTGCTGGAACTGCGTGCCCATTCAGCGGATGCCGAGTTTGATCGCATGCTGGTCGGGCTGAGTGACGGACGGATGCAAATGCTGGCCATGGAAGATGCCTTTGGCATGCGCACCGAAATCCGCTTCACCGAGATGCAGAAAAACCTGCCGCTGGACACATCGCTGTTCTCATTCACGCCGCCCGAGGGTGTCGACGTGATCGGTGCAGAAGATCTGGTCAGGCCTTGAACGCGCGCTGATCCGGGTCCAGGAACTGAACTTCAACCAGGCTCATGCCCTTGAATTTTGAATTGAGCAAAATTGTCGCGGTCGCCCTGGGTGGTGCCGCCGGTGCCAGCCTGAGATACCTGGCCGCGGCCGCAACCCATGGCCTGATGGGGCAGGCCTTTCCGTACGGCACGCTGCTGGTCAACACGCTGGGCTCTTTGCTGATCGGCTACCTGGTGGTTTTCCTGCCCGATCACGGCAGCCAGGCCTCGCTGCTGCGATTGTTGCTGGTGACGGG
>CBFGWJ010000639.1:0-1651 GCA_965652335.1 uncultured Gammaproteobacteria bacterium
GAGCAGGCCGATACCGAATTGATGCGTCCGGGCATGAGTGTGAAAGCTGAGATTATCGTTGGCAGTGGTGGGGACACCGGGCCATGAGGCGAAGCCTGTTTTTGTTGTGCCTGCTGGCGCTGATTGCATCGCTGGCTGCCTGTGGCCAGCGGCGCGAAGACACGGTGGAGACACTGCGTATCGAGCGAGGTGAATTCCTCATTTCCCTGCAAACCCAGGGTGAGCTGAGGGCCACCGAGTCAACTCCCATCATGCCGCCACCCGGCAGCCGCAACCCGCGCACCATCCAGTGGCTCGCGCCCGACAACAGCTGGGTAACCGCCGGAGAGGTGGTGGCCCGGTTTGATGTTTCAAATGCCGAGCGCGAGGCCAGCAGTGTGGGGATTGAGGTGGAAAAAGTGGACCTGCAGGTGATGGGCAAGCAGCGGGAACTGGAACGGCTGCTCAATGAGCTCGGGAACCAGATGGAACTGGTGGACATTGAAAAACTGATGGCCGATGAATTCGCCATCGACAATGAGCTGGCCTACTCACGTTTTGAGATCATCGATGCGATGCGCAACAAGGAGTTGCTGGATTACCGTTCCGGCCATCTTGAAAACAAGAAGGATACCTACAGCGACCGGCAGGGGGCTGAAGTGGCGGTGCTGGAAGCGCAGCGCGCCACGCAGGAATCCAGGCTGCAGGAGCAGAACAGCCTGCTGGAGAGCCAACTGGTGAAGGCTCCACATGACGGCTACTTTGTGCTGGAGAAAAACTGGTTCGGCCAGCACGCCGACATCGGCAGCACGGTGTTCGCGGGCAGCAAGTTTGCCTCCATTCCCAACCTGCGGAAAATGGAAGCCGTGCTCAATGTGCTGGAAACCGAAGCGGTGGGGCTGGCCACTGGCCAATCGGCCAAAGTGGTCATCGATGCCTTTCCGGAGCGTGAACTGGACGGCACGGTCAGCAGCATCAGCGCCACGGCAGCGCCGATCGAGCGAGACAGCCCGGTGAAGTATTTCACTGTCGTGGTGGCGCTGGCACAGGCGGATCCGGACTGGATCAAGCCCGGCGCCATCGTCCGGGCGGAAATCTTTGTGAACCGGCTGGCCGACACCATTGCTGTTCCCAACCAGGCCGTATTCCAGCGGAATGCGGAAAGCTGGGTGCTGCTGCAGCAGGGCGGTGAACTGGTGGAGAGAAGCGTCAGGCTGGGCCTGCGCGGCGCCAACCGTTCGCAGGTGCTGGATGGCCTGGAAGAGGGCGATGAAATTGCCCTGTTTCCGCCACGGGCAAAATCCTGATGAGCCGTTACCGGCTGTTGAGTCGCGAATCCTTCGGTGATGCCCTGATGGAACTGCGGGCGCACAAGTTGCGCACCGCGCTCACATTGCTCGGTATGGTGTTTGGCGTGGGCGCCGTAATAGCCATGCTCAGTATCGGTGAAGGCGCCCAGCAGGAAGCCATGCGCATGATCGAATCCATGGGCTTGCGAAACCTGCTGGTACAGAACCGGGAGCTGGATCCGGAAACCCTGAAAGAAGTGCGCGAGCATAGCGTTGGGCTCTCGCGCAGCGATGTGCGGGCGGTGCGAGAAACCCTGCCCAGCGTGGTGGGTGTGAGCGAAGAAAAGCGCATCAAGACCTGGAGCCTGTTCAGTCACTTTGCA
>CBFGWJ010000640.1:0-1651 GCA_965652335.1 uncultured Gammaproteobacteria bacterium
AAGCTGCTGCAGCATTTTGATTACGTTGGTGTGATGACCGTGGAGTTTTTCCTGGTGGATGGCCGGCTGATGGTCAACGAGATCGCGCCGCGTGTGCATAACTCGGGGCACTGGACCATCAATGGCGCCAGCACCTCCCAGTTCGAGAACCACATCCGGGCAGTTTGCGGCTTGCCGCTGGGGTCCACCCGGCAGCTGCGGCCCAGCCTGATGTTCAACTGGCTGGGGCAAATGCCGGATTCGGCACGTTACCTGGCCTGGCTGGATCTGCACTGGCACGACTACGGCAAGGCGGCGCGGGCAGGGCGCAAAGTAGGCCATGCCACGCTCACCGCTGACACCGAGCCGGATTTGCAACAGGCCAGCACGCGCCTGGCGGAACAACTCGGTTCGCGCTGGCCCGGGCTGTTGCAGAACCTCTGGAGTTGAGCCCGGCCCGGTCCTGCTCAGGATTTCAGCAGGATGATCTCAGCAATCGTATTGACGATGGTGTCCGCCTGCTCATCCGACAGGATCAGCGGAGGCAGCATGCGGATGGTGGTTTCCTTGGTGACATTGACGAATACACCTTCCTGCAGAGCCGCATCACGGATCGGCGTGGCGTCCTGCTTCAGTTCGACGCCCAGCATCAGGCCCTTGCCGCGGATGTCCGCCACGGCGTGGCAACCGTCCAGCTTGTCCTTGAATCCGGCCAGCATGCGCGCGCCCAGTGCGGCGGCGCGCTCGGGAAGGCCTTCACGCTCCATGATGTCGAGCACGGTGCAGGCCGTGTGGCAGGATAGCGGGTTGCCGCCAAAGGTGGTGCCGTGGCGGCCGGGCGTGAGCAGCGTGGCGGCGGTTCCGCGCGCGATGCAGGCGCCGATGGGCACGCCGTTGGCCAGCGCTTTGGCGCTGGTCAGGATGTCCGGCAATATGCCCTCGTGCTGATAGGCATACCACCGCCCGGTGCGGCACACACCACTCTGGATTTCATCCAGGATCAGCAGCCAGCCATGGCGGTCACAGATCTCACGCAGGCTCCTGAGGTAACCCACATCTGGAACCCGGATTCCCGCTTCGCCCTGGACCGGCTCAACCAGAACGGCCGTGATGGACTTGTCCAGCGACGCCACTTTCTCGATCGCGGCAATGTCATTGAAAGGCACGCGCACGAAGCCGCTGACCAGCGGCTCAAAACCTGCCTGGGCCTTGCGGCTGCCGGTGGCTGACAATGCCGCCAGGGTGCGGCCGTGGAAGCTGTTTTCCATCACGATCACACCTGGTTTGTCGATACCGCGCTCATGGCCTGCCAGGCGGGTTATCTTGAGCGCGCACTCGATTGCTTCGGTTCCGGAACTGCAGATAAATGCCTTGTCCAGGCCGGAGACACGGCAGAGCTTTTCCGCCAGTTTCTCCTGCCACCGTATGTGCACCATGTTGCTGCTGTGCAGCAACTTGCCCGCCTGATCCACAATGGCGCTGGTGACTTCGGGATGGGCGTGGCCAAGGCCGGTCACCCCCAGCCCGCAAATGCCATCCAGGTAACGTTTGCCTGCTTCGTCGTACAACCAGGGACCTTCGCCATGGGTGAAGGCGATGGGCAGGCGGGCATAGGTATTCATCAGGAAATCGGACATGGTCTTTTACTCTTCAAATAGGGTTCCAGGATGTT
>CBFGWJ010000641.1:0-1647 GCA_965652335.1 uncultured Gammaproteobacteria bacterium
CTGGACCATGCCGCTGTATCGCCCGTATCGCGACCTGATCAAGAGTTCCATTGCGGACATCAACAACAGCGGCAAGAGCCCGTACGGCGGCTGCATCACCGCAGCGCTGTTCCTGGAGCATTTCGTGCCGGACAAAACGGACTGGGTGCATCTCGACACCTTCGCCTGGAACCAGTCGAGCCGTCCCGGCCGGCCTGAGGGTGGTGATGCGCTGGGCTTGCGCGCCACGTTTGAGTACCTGAAAAGGCGCTATGCCTGAGGTCTGCACACCCCCGGCAAGCTTGCAGGATTACAGCAGCACGAAGCTGGCCAGGGCGGTGGCGCCGGTCACCATCGCCAGCAGCACGACATAGGAGACGCCCACCAGCCCGAATTTCAGCAAGGTAAAGAGCCAACCCTGCCGGTAGACCGTCTTGAGGGATATCAGCAGGTAAAGGGGAATCCAGCAGCCCAGGACGATGTCGGTCCACAGCGAGATTTCCGTCCAGGTGCCCTGGCCCGTTGGCTCCGCGATGCTGGCGAATGTGTCGGTCACCAGCATCAGTATGAAAACCACGAACAGGAAGGCATGGTTGTGCAGGGCGTGAATCAGGTGTTCTACGTAGTAGTGTCCTGAAAACAGGTACCAGAACTTCAACAGCAGGGCGACCAGCGGCAGCATGATGAACACCGCGACGGGCAGGACGTCCATGATCTTGTCGACAATGATGTCGGGGTTTTCTTCGATCTCGCGTCCCTTGCGCGGCGAATCCTCGATTTCGTCATTGATCCAGTCATTGATGAACCGCGGCGCGCCCGGAACAATGAACGGATTGGTCTCACGGTTCCATGGCTTGCCATTGATATTGATGACATCTTCCGCGGCAGCGGCTTCCGAATCCGGGGATTCATCATTGGCGGTCTCGTTGGAGTTTGGCAGGGCATTGGAGGCCGCTCCGGTCTCGGAGGGATCATCGCCCACGGCGGCGCCTTCTGGTTCGTTGCCACCCGGATCGAGAATCCGCGAAATGCCGGCTTCTTCGAGTTTCTGCCTGACGGCTTCCGCCTCCTTTTCGGTCATCTCGCCGGCCTTAACCGCTTCCTCTATGCCTTTGTCGACCTGAATGCCCGCCCCGCTTGTGCCCAAGCTGAAGCTGATACCGTCCGTATTGGTGCTGACCACTCCGGAGGTCAGTGTCGCGGCCAGCAGGAAGAAAGCCATGCTGGCAAAAATGTACAGGCGCAGCGGCGGGGTGTAGCGGAAGCGGCGTCCATCGAGGTAGTCGCGGGTCAGCTTGCCGGGGTGGAACAACAGCGGCCGCATGGTGCGGGCGAAACGCGAATCGAAATCCAGCAAGTCAGCCATCAGTTCCCGCACCAGCACCGGAAAGAAGCGGAACAGGTTTTTGTCGGGCTGGCCGCAGTAGTGGCAGAACGGGCCGACCAGCGGCGTGCCGCAGTTCAGGCAGGCAGGCGATCCCGCCAGGCGCCTGGCGGGTATGGTCAGCTTGCGCGAGGGCAAAGGCGCCGGCGGCTGGGGCGATGTCTCAGCCAGCTCACCCGTATCGCTGGAACCCACACTGGTTTCGGCCATGCTTGCTGTTTCCTGTTTTCACAGTAATGACTGGGTCTGTGCGCGCAAGCCTGGGTTACAATGCCCGGCTTGTT
>CBFGWJ010000642.1:0-1644 GCA_965652335.1 uncultured Gammaproteobacteria bacterium
AACGCGCACCCAGCCTTCCATCAGAATGCGCGCGCTGCGGCTCATGCTCGCCTTGGTCACCGACCACTGGCCATCGCGAAATCCGGCTGCAGCACCAACCCTCAGGGTTCCCGAAGGGTGGCCAAAACGCACTGCGTCACGCTCACCACCACCGGCCGCCCGATTGACCAGCGTGCCTGGCACGGCTGCCGCGGCTGCAATGGCCACGGCCGCGGTGCCCATCATGGCGTGGTGCAATTTGCCCATGGACAGGGCCCTGACCAGCAGGTCCATGTCCCCGGCCGCAATCTCCTTGCCGCTGGAAGCCGTATAGGCGGCGGGCGGCGCGACAAAAGCTACCTTGGGCGTGTGCTGCCGCGCGGCTGCTTCGGAGAGGTCCTCGATCAAACCCATGGCCAGAGCGCCATGAGCCCTGATCGTCTCGAAACGCGCCAGGGCCGCTGCGTCGCTATTGATAACGTCCTGCAGTTCGATGCCGGTATATCCCAGGTCTGCCGCGTTAAGGAAAATGGTAGGAATGCCAGCATTGATCATGGTGGCTTGCAGGCTGCCGACGCCGGGCACATCCAGCACATCCACGATATTGCCGGTGGGAAACATCGAACCCTCGCCACTGTCGGCCGGGTCCATGAAGTCCAGCAGGATTTCAGCAGCCGGAAACGTCACCCCGTCCAGTTCAAAATCACCGGTTTCCTGCGGTTGGCCATCAGTGACCGGAACATGCGCGACGATGGCCTTGCTGATGTTCTGCTGCCAGATACGCACCTCGGCCATGCCGTCCCGGGGCACACGGCTGGCATCCACCAGGCCGGCGCTGATCGCAAACGGACCCACGGCGGCTGACAGGTTGCCGCAATTGCCGCTCCAGTCGACAAACGGCTTGTCGATCGCCACCTGGCCAAACAGGTAATCCACATCGAAACCCGGCCTGCTGCTGGCTGAGAGAATCACCACCTTGCTGGTGCTGGAAGTGGCGCCACCCATGCCGTCGGTATGCTTGCCATAGGGGTCGGGACTGCCGATCACTCGCAGCAGCAGGGCATCGCGGGCCGGCCCGGGTTGGCGGGCGGACTCCGGCAGATCCTGCAGGCGGAAAAACACACCCTTGCTGGTGCCGCCGCGTATGTACGTGGCGGGAATACGGATCTGTGGCGCATGGCTCATGGTGCTGGCTGTTCTCCGTGCTTGATCAGGCGGCGGCTGATTCAAGAAAATCCTGGGCAAAGCGCTGCAGCACGCCACCCGCCTGGTAGATGGATACCTCCTCGGCCGTATCGAGGCGGCAGGTGACCGGCACTTCCAGCCGTTCGCCGCTGCTGCGGTGGATCAACAGCTTCAGGTCCACACCGGGAGCAGGCTCACCCACCACATCATACGTTTCGGTGCCATCAATGGCATAGGTATGGCGCGTATCACCGTCCTTGAACTGCAGCGGCAACACGCCCATGCCGATCAGGTTGGTGCGGTGAATGCGTTCAAAGCCTTCGGCGACAATGGCTTCAACGCCGGCCAGGCGCACGCCCTTGGCCGCCCAGTCGCGCGATGAGCCCTGGCCATAATCGGCCCCGGCGATGATGATCAAGGGCTGTTTGCGTTCCATGTAGGTTTCAATCGCCTCCCACATGCGCATCACCTCGCCTTCCG
>CBFGWJ010000643.1:0-1642 GCA_965652335.1 uncultured Gammaproteobacteria bacterium
TGCTTCTTCAGGGCCTTGTGGACCGGAGGCGGCAGATTGATTTCCTCCAGGCTTGCAATGAGTTCAGCAATTTCTCGTGGCAAATGTCCCAGGTTTGCGGGATCCGGATTCTCAAGCAACTTGCTTGCCCGGTCGCGCAGACTCTCGGCCTGTTGCACCTGGGCGTCGGTTTCCTGCTTCTCGGCCTGGCGTTGCTGGTCCAGCCGGGCAAACACTGCATCGCATGCAGCACGGAATTCCTTCCACAGTTTGCGATCCACGGCGACCGGCGTGATACCGGTGGCGGTCCAGTCGGCCTGCAATACCTTGACGGTGCTGATGGCCTGCTGCAGCTCAGCCTGCCCGGCCAGCTTTTGAGCCCGCGCCAACAGGTCCTGCTTGCGCTCGATGTTGCGCTGGTACTCAGCTCGTATATGGCCGTACACACGGTCGCAGACTTCCTTGAACGCCTTCTGGCTGGTGCGTTCAGCCCTGGCTTCCACCGGGGCAAGCTCGCGAAAGGCCGCCCGCGCGGTATCCAGGGTTTTCTGCACCAGTTGCCAGTCGGGCGCCGGTCCCGCAGCCTCCCCCTGGCTGCGGTTTTCCGGCCAGTGCATTTGCTGCTCGTAGCGTTCGAGTTGCTTCACCAGCTGCATGCGTTGTTCAAAATTCTGGCGGCGGATGGCGGCCTGCTGGTCGAATTCCTGCTGGCAGGGCTTCCAGGCTTCATCCGCCGCGGCTTTGAAGCGGGTCCAGAGCTCCTGTTCCTGGGCGTGGGGCAGCTGTCCCAGCTGTTTCCACTCGGCCTGCAGCGTCTGGATGTTGAGCGCCAGCAGTTCCACATCGCCGTCCTGGCCGACCAGGGCTTCCATGCGCTCGCACAGGGCATGTTTCTTGGGTTCTATGGCAAAGTTCTGCCAGTCATGGAACTCCCGAAGGCGGGCCGACAGGGGGGCGAGTTGCTGTTCCAGCTGCTCACGCGGTTTCGCTGCCAGTGAGACCAGCAGGTTGCGCGCTTTGGCCATGGCCTTGTCAGCCTCGCCGGGTTGCTGCTGCTCGAGGGCCTGGCTGATGTTCCCGACCCATTCCACGCCGCGCTTCACGAGTTTCTGCTGGTCCTGGTCCAGGCTGCGTAATTGCTCCTGCAACTGGTGCAAGCCGGCCCGTAATTCACCCACCAGCGCAGGTTGCTGCAACTGCAAACCCTCGGGCCATTGGATACCCGCGAGGAATTTCTGCAGGGCGGCGATGTGCTTTTCCAGCGCGCTGTAGTTCCTGCCGTCTACCGAGCCGGCGCCGCTGAGCAGCGCATTGGCCTGCGCGGATTTCTCCAGCAGTTTTCGGGCCGTGGAGGCCACCAATTGCAGGCGCTGCAGCCTGGCCTTGAACGGTGTTTGCACATCGTTTGAAACCGGGCCGGCTGAGGCTGCTTCATGCCACTGCTGCTGCAGTTCCTGAAGCGCCGTCTCAAATGCCTGCAGTGCCTCCGGGTCGGATGGAGCCGCCAGCCCGGCTTCCATCTCATCCAGCCGCTGCAGCAGGGCTTGGAACTGCTGCCGGGCTGCCTCCGCCTCAGCCTGGTTTTTGGCTGCTTCCAGCTGGGCATCGCGCTGTTCGATCAACCGCTGGCCGCAGACTGCCTGGTGCTGCTGGAACACCGACT
>CBFGWJ010000644.1:0-1640 GCA_965652335.1 uncultured Gammaproteobacteria bacterium
AGCAAGATCGACAAGGGCTTTGACCGGCCCCTGATCCATACCATCCGCGGTGCGGGTTACATGCTCGAAGATCGCGGCATTGATGATGCGCCCTAAAATACTGCGCACCGCCACTTTCCGGCTGACCGCGCTGTACCTGCTGCTGTTTGCTGCTTCGGTTGCGCTGCTGGCCCTGCTGCTCTACTTCACCGCGCGCTCGGCACTGGAGGCCGAAGTGCGGGCGCAGATCACCACCGAAACCAATCTCCTGATGTTTGAATACCGTGAAGACGGCCTGGATGAGTTGTTGGAGGAGATCGAGGAACGCATCGACAAGGCGGCGCCCGGCCAGCGCCTTCAGTACGTGGTGCAAAGCCCCCAGGGCAAGGTGATATTTGACGACATCCCGCCACAGCGTGATGCCGGCGGCTGGCGCCGGCTGGACGGAGAGGTGCCGCGATTGTTCTATTTCACGCCTCTGGACAAAGGCTACCTGTTCGGTGTCGGAAAAGACCTGGTCAGCCTGCAAAGCACCGAGCGTGTGCTGGCGAAAACCGTAGGCTGGATCCTTGCAGTTGCATTGATCATCGGCCTGGCAGGTGGGTGGATACTGAGCCGCCGCACGTTGGCGCAATTGCGTGGCATCACCCATACAGCCCGTGATGTGGGCAACGGGCAGCTGTCACAGCGCATTCCGGTGAGCAACAGCGGTGATGAACTGGACGAACTGGGCCAAACCTTGAACGGCATGCTGGATCGCATCGAGCAGCTCATGTCCAGCGTACGCCATGTCTCCACCGGCATTGCACACGACTTGCGCACGCCGCTGGCGCGGTTGCGCAACCGGCTGGAAAGCCTGCGCGCGAACTCCACCGATGCCACGCAACAGGCTGAGCTGGACAAGACCCTGGCCGAAACCGACACCATCCTGCAGACTTTCAGCTCCATGCTGCGGCTGGCGGAAGTTGAATCCGGGACGCTCAAGGATCGCTTCAAGCCACTGGATTTGTCCGCGCTGCTGCAACAGCTGGCTGATGCTTACCGGCCGCTGCTGGAAGAAGCCGGGGGCCGGTTGAACCTGGATGCCGAGCCCGGCATTTCCGTGCTCGGCGATGCCGGTTTGCTGCAGCAACTGGTGGCCAACCTGCTGGAAAATGCCCTGCGGCATGCCGGGCCCGCACCCCAGGTGGAGCTGAAACTTGCGGGCCATTCGGGTGCTGCCCGGCTGGAAGTATCCGACCGTGGCCTGGGCATACCTGCGGAACAACGTGAGCGAGCCCTGCAGCCGTTCGAACGCCTGGGTGACGGCGCCGGCAGTTCGGGCTTTGGTCTGGCGCTGGTGGCGGCGATTGCGCGGCTGCATGATGCCGAACTAACCCTGCTGGACAACCAGCCCGGACTCCGGTGCCGGCTGGTATTTCCTCACTCCGGGCAGCTGGCCCACTGACCCGGCACACAGAGCCCGTGTGTTTACCGGCCGGTGTCCGTTCCGGCCAGCAATCGTTCGAGCTCCGCCGGTGATCTCCAGTCCCGCCCACAGACATATCGCGGCAGGAACCAGCGGTCATCCCGCTTCGTCACCGCCGCAGGCTCGCTGGAAAACGCTGCCACAAATTGATGTGACGTTTGCTGGTTGGGAAAATAGTCTCGCCTGAGGTAGT
>CBFGWJ010000645.1:0-1638 GCA_965652335.1 uncultured Gammaproteobacteria bacterium
CAATGGCATAACCGTCCTTGACGGCCGCCCGGAAAATTCCGCTGGCCGGAGCGGGAATTACCTCGTAGTTTTCCAGCCACACCACGTGCTCGTTGGGCCGCGCATCGCCCGGCAGCATTTCCAGGTGGCGCATCACATTGAGAATGCCGTTCTCCGCCAGGTTCACCCAGTAGTCGTCGGTCAGCCCAAGCTGGCCGGTTTCCGTAGTGATGGCCGGAATACCCCGCGAAATGGCCGTTTGATCGGTATACAGCGAGGCCTCGGGCGGCTGGGCACGGCCCTTGTCGATCACGATATGGTCAATGCCAAAGGCGATGGCCAGGCCACGGCTTTGTGCATCGAGTTCAGCCTCGCCGGTTTCCGGCAGGTACACATACGGCCGCAGCGCCTCGTTGCCGTCGCCGGCATGCAGGTCGATGAGAAAGTCCGCCTTTTCGACGACCTGGGTCGTGATGGCGTGGGCAATGCGGTCACTGAGCGTGCCATCGGCCTTGCCCGGGTAAACGCGGTTCAGGTTCTTGCCATCGGCCGGGCTGTAGTAAATGGTGCGGCCATAGAACGACGGCGGGTTGGCGATGTGCACCAGCAGCAGCGTTCCGGACAGTGCTGCCGGATCGACAGTTTCGAGAATTCGCTGCAAGGCGATGATGCCGGCGTATTCATAGCCATGCGTGCCGGCAACCAGCGCCAGTACCGGGCCCGGGTTCTGGCCATGGATGATGGAAACCGGCAGTTTGGTGCCGGCATCCAGCAAGGGTTCGATGTGCAGGTACCCTGAAACCGCCTCACCGGGTTTTGCCTCCAGTGGCCCCAGCTGCTTGGTGTCGGCAAGGATGCTGCTGGCGGCCAGCAACAGGGCGAAAATCCCGGGTGAAAGGAAATAAATTCGGCGAAGGTTCATGGCCCTGCTCCGTAATCAGGTTTGGAGTTGGAATCATAGCGCATGGCCGTGATCAACCGGCATGCTTTAGACTAGGAGAAAAGAAGGCCTGCCAAGAGTTGGACGGCAGCCGGAAAATCATGCGCTTGTTCCGGAGACCGAGATCGAAACACTGAAACAATACGCCATCGAGCTGAGCCAGCAACTGGTGATGTTGCTGGGTGAAACCGCGGTGTTGCGGCAGCTCATCATCCTGTTGCTGTTGCTGCTGATGGCGCGCCTCACGGCCTGGAAGCTGGAGCCGAAACTTGAAGCCCGCATCCGCGCCATCGAGGCGCCCGACCGCAGGCGCCTGAGGCAGTTTGCCATCCTGTTGCGGCGCCTCGGTTGGGTGTTGTTCATCCTGTTCGGTTCCCTGGCGCTGGCGTTGATGACCCTGCTGCAGTGGCCTTCCTCCACCTACTTCGTGTCCACCGCCGTGGTGCTGGCCGTGGCCTGGCTGGTAATACGCCTGCTGGCACAGGTGATCCAGAGCCGCTTGATCGCCCGCTCCGTCGCCATCCTGGTCTGGTCCTATGTGGCGCTGCACATGACCGGTCTCAAAACCGAGGCCGTTGAGTTCCTGGAGGCGCTGGGATTCACCATCGGCAAATTCCACCTGTCCGCCTGGCTGATGATCAAGGTGTCAGTGCTGATGGGCTTGTTGCTGTGGGTGTCCGTCAGCCTGGGAAATTTTCTTGACAAGCAGCTTCAGGGGG
>CBFGWJ010000646.1:0-1606 GCA_965652335.1 uncultured Gammaproteobacteria bacterium
GGGAGCTTTCACCTGCCCTGCGGCTCCGAATCAAGCTTCCCCAGTTATTCAGGTCGATCAAATGCAGGTAGTTTTCAGCAACCGGTTTGCTCGAGTCCGGTCGGTGAAATCTTCGAGCACTGGATTCAGCCTTATCCGTTTTCCCCTCAAGCACATAAAGTGTTTCAGTCAATGATTACGGAGCGGCTCAGGAATTTCCTGGCCAACGTTACTTATCTGCCGGAAAGATGGCGGCCGGAGCGCTGGGTGGCCGGGAAGACATACTGGGACACGGATTACCTTGCCAGATTGGGCTTTGCGCCCCAAACCCTGGTCGATGCGGGTGTCGCCTATGGCAGCCCGTATCCACACGACCATTCGTTGTACCATGCCTACCCGGATGCCTATCTTGTGCTGGTGGAGCCGCTTGCTGAGTTCAACCCGTATATCCAGGAGATTCTTCGGGACCGCCAGGGGATCCATCTCGCTACCGCGGTGGGTGACTACGATGGCGAGGTTTCGATCGAGATTGACCGCCAATGGATTGCTTGCAGTTCCATCGAAACACGGGGTCCGATCGAATACAGCGGTGATTTCCAGGGTACTCGGACTATTCCCGTAACCACACTGGATGTTCTGCTTCGCAACCACCGGTTCAAACCGCCATTCGGACTGAAAATCGACACTGAAGGCTGGGAATACCGGGTCGTAAAGGGGGCGACTGAATTCCTGAAGGAAACCGAATTTGTCATTGCCGAGGTAGCTGTGGCGGATCGTTTCGTCGGTGGCTACAGTTTTGCTGAATTCATCGGGTTCATGGATGGAGTTGGCTTTACGGCCTGCGATTTCCTGGACATCGGCAGGGCGGCAGATTCCAAGGTCACCTTCATCGACATCGTTTTCAGAAAAGGTGAGAAAAGTTGACTGTGGCTGCCAGCAGCCACCTGTCGAAACCACCATCAATGGCGGAGTAAGTATTGCAATCTGCGCCGCGCCTGATAGCGTGCGCATATGGTTTCCCCTTCAGTCATGATTTCATCCGGTTTCACCCTAACCTGCCAGCATTCTGGTCGGCGGCGAAGCCTGCATGGCCGTGTGGCTCCATGACGATCCGGGTACTGCCCGACCACCTGGTCAACCAGATTGCCGCCGGCGAAGTGCTGGAACGGCCGGCTTCGGCTGTCAAGGAACTGGTGGAAAACAGCCTGGATGCCGGGGGCACCCATATCACTGTAAGCCTGGAGCAGGGCGGCAAGAACCTGCTGCGGGTAATCGATAACGGCAGCGGTATTCCGCGTGCTGAATTGGCGTTGGCCCTGCAGCGTCATGCCACCAGCAAGATCGCTTCGCTGCAGGAGCTGGAGCAGGTTTCCAGCATGGGTTTTCGCGGAGAGGCCCTGCCCAGCATCGCTTCGGTTTCAAGGCTGGAAATCGCTTCGCGGCATCGTGGCGAAGAGCACGGCTGGGTGGTGCATTGCCGCAATGGCGTGGTATCCGAGCCCCTGCCTCACGCACTGACGGAAGGAACGCGGGTTGAAGTGGCCGAGCTGTTCTACAACACCCCGGCACGGCGCAAATTCCTGCGCGCCGACCGCACGGAATTCAATCACAGCGACAGCCTGGTCCG
>CBFGWJ010000647.1:0-1593 GCA_965652335.1 uncultured Gammaproteobacteria bacterium
GCGCATTCCTGGAAGACTGCCAGCCTGAAGACTGAGGCAGGCTGACCGCCTGCAGAGTGCTGGCCCAGGTGCCGGGGTAGCCCGGCCCTGGGCCGCTGCGCACATGATGCTCCGGCCCTAACGTTCCGCCAGCACCATCGCCCGCACCGGGGCCGGATAGCCTTCCACGGTCAGGTCCGGGTTCGACGGGTCCAGGCTTTCCGCCAGCGACTCGAATGTCATCCACGGCGTGCTGCGCTGTTCCTCCGGCCGCGTGGGCGTGACATCCACCAGGCGAATATTGCCGAACCCCGCTGCTTCAATCCACTCCTGCAATCGCTGCGTGCCGGGAATGGCCCAGACATTGCGCATGCGGGCATAACGTTCAATGGGAATCAGCAGCCCCGACGCCTGGTCCCGCGGCAGTACCAGCGTTTCCAGCACCAGTTTCCCACCGGGACGCAACAGTTGTTTCAACTGGAATAAATGCTCCATGTGATCGCGGCGATGGTAGAGCACGCCCATGGAACAGACGATATCCAGATTGGCGGCCGCTGGCTGGTCATCATCAGCGGCCAGTCCCCTCGCCAGTCCCGCAGCCAGTCCTGGCAGGTTTTCAATGCCCAGCGGCAGCACGAAGTTGGGCCGGGGCCCGGCGAAGTGCCGGCAGGCCAGCCACTGCGTCACGAACAGCAGGGTTGGGTCGATACCCACCACCAGGCTTGCGCCCGCTCCCAGCATGCGCCAGCCGAAGTAACCATTGCCGCACCCGATATCCAGCACGCGCGCGCCCCGCCAGTCCACATGCGGCGCCAGGCGATTCCATTTCCAGTCCGAACGCCACTCGGTGTCGATTTCACACCCGCCCAGGCACAAAGGCCCCTTGCGCCAGGGGTGCAGCTGCATGAGGTTGGCGGCCAGGGCCTGCGGGTCTTCCACGCTTTGGCCCAGGCGGGGCGCCGGCAGGTTTGCCTCCATGCGGGGGGCGGTTACGGGCAGCGCATGCAGCGCTTCCCGCCAGCGGGGCAGGTCGCCGTGCTCGTGGTGGCGCAACCGTTGCTCGGCGCGGTTGCACAGCTCCTGCAACCAGGTACTCTCCGGCCAGGCCCGGCGCAGGTCGCCATAGCAGGCGCCTATCGCATCAGCGGATGGCAAGGTAGGAAGCGAAATTGAAACACTGGAACCAGCGCACGACCCTGCTCCAGCCGGCAGCCTGCAGGCGGGCAAAATGCTCTTCCTCGGTATCAGGAACCATCACCCGCTCCAGGGCATCGCGCTTGCGCGCGATTTCCAGGTCTGAATAACCCTGCGTGCGCTTGAAGTCGTGATGCCAGTCGGTCTGCAGGGCCTGTTCCTGTTCATCGCTGAAGCGTATTTTTTCGGACAACACCAGCGCGCCACCGGGCAGCGTGGCATCGGCAATCCGGCTGAGCAGGGCCTGCCTTTGGTCAGGCTGAATGAATTGCAGGGTGAAGTTCAGCACGCTGAGGCTGGCATTGCTGATGGGCGTGGTGCCGATATCGTCCAGGCGCAGCTCGATCCGCGGGCGCCCCTCGACTTGCTCGAGCTGCTGGCCGAAGCGCTTCAGCATGTCAGCCGAGTTGTCCACCGCGA
>CBFGWJ010000648.1:0-1590 GCA_965652335.1 uncultured Gammaproteobacteria bacterium
TGATCAAGATGGAATCCTTCGACCAGGTCGAGATGTTTGCCGTGGCTGCGGATGACTCCCTCGTTCAACTTGACCTGCCGCTGGGTGTGCTGGCTGCGTTTGGGTCCATGACCGGTGTTGGCGACCTGGCCGTGTTCCTGCTGGAAAGGGACTGGACGGTAGGCGAGCAGACTTTCCCTGCGGGTGCGCGGGTGTCGGTCAACATTCCCCGCATGATTGCCCAGGGTGGCAAGCCTGACGGCCTGGTGTCACTGGTTTACCAGCCCGCGGCCAATGAGTCGCTGGCTGCGCTGGTGGGAGGTTTCACGGCCACGCGGGATGCGGTTTACCTGAATGTGCTGGAGGATGTGAAATCGCGCATCAAGCGCTTGCAGCCGAAGCCGGACGGCAGCTGGGTGGCCAGCGAAGTCGAGCTTCCGGGTGATGGCTCTGCCGCCCTGCCGATGGTGTCCGATCCCTGGAGCGACTCCTTCCTGGTGCGCTTCGAAAACTTCCTGACACCGCCATCGCTCAGCGTGCTGGAGGACGGCACCCGGCTTCGAATGGTGCGGCAGGTTGAAGCCAATACCGACCTGTCGAAGTTTGTCACCGAGCAGTTTTTTGCCACGGCCAAGGACGGCACGAAGATTCCCTATTTTGTGACCCACGCCAGGGACATGAAGCGCGACGGCTCCGCGCCGGTGCTGATGTATGCCTACGGTGGGTTCGGCTTGCCCATGACGGCCAGCTATGAATTGCCCTACATCGGCCCCACGCATGAAATCTGGCTGCAGCGCGGTGGTGTATTCGTGCTGGCCAATCCGCGTGGGGGTGGCGAGTACGGGCCGGCCTGGCACGAGGCGGGCCGGGGCGTGAAGCGGCAAACGGTGTATGACGATCTCTATGCCATCAGTGAAGACATCATCGCCCGCGGGCTGTCTTCGCCCGGCAAGTTCGGCTTTATCGGCGGTTCGAACGGCGGACTGACAGCGGGTGTGCTGCCCATCCAGCGTCCCGACCTGTTCGGCGCCAGCGTGGTGCTGGTGCCGCTGCTCGACATGGCGCGTTTCCACAAGCTGCTGGCGGGCGCGAGCTGGATGGCGGAATACGGCAATCCGGAAGACCCGGTACAAGGTCCGCCGCTGCTGGCCTACTCGCCGTACCAGAACGTGAAGCCTGGCCAGCTCTATCCGGAGATGTTTTTCCTCACTTCTACCCAGGACGACCGGGTGCATCCGGGGCACGCACGAAAGATGGCCCATAAAATGATGGATATGGGTTATCCGGCCTTGTTCTATGAAGCACGTGAGGGTGGACATGGGATGGCCGTCAACAACGAAGGCAAGGCGTTCAATGCGGCGATGGGCACGGTCTATTTGCTGCAGAAGCTGATGGACTGAGTGGAGTGGGTTACAGGCTGGTGAACCGTTGATGTCCGCGCTGGATCGGTGCAGGAATATCGCAGACCTGCGCCGCCTGGCTTACCGCAAGCTGCCGTCACCCATGTTTCACTATATCGACGGCGGCGCCGACGATGAATGGACGCTGCGGCGCAATACCGAAGCCTTCAACGATTACGAACTGCAGCCGCATTACCTGAACGACATCAGC
>CBFGWJ010000649.1:0-1588 GCA_965652335.1 uncultured Gammaproteobacteria bacterium
CGCGCCACACTGCAGGAAGCGCGCGAGGCGGACCTGCTGCTGCATGTGATTGATGCTTCCGATCCTTACCATTCGGAACGGCAGGCCGAAGTGGAAAGTGTGCTTGAGTCCATTGGCGCGGGCACCATCCCGGTCATACGGGTGCTGAACAAGATCGACCGCAGTGGCCAGCCTGCCCAGGTGCACGCGCACGAAAATGGCCTGGTTCATTCCGTAGCGGTATCAGCTCTCACCGGCGATGGCGTCGATTTGCTCAAGCAGGCCATAACGGAAAGGCTCTCGGGCCAGCGGATCGTCAGCTGGCTGGAACTGCAAGGCCAGGATGCCCGGCTGAGGGCAGCGCTGTTCGATCTCGGTGCCGTCAGCGAGGAGCGCATCGCCGATGATGGTTCCTGGCTGCTTCACGTAGACTTGCCCCTGGAAACCGCCCGGCGACTTGCCCGCATGCCGGGTAACGGTGGCGCCGCCATCCAGCAACAACTGCTGGCACAGACGCAGGCCGCCATCTGAACGTACAATAGCTACAGCAGGTTGCTGGTGGTGATACGGTAGCCTGGCTCATTTACTTGAAACCCGGCGATAAAAACCCAATTTTGGCTGGGTACGTCGACAACTGGATTGAACATAGGCAGTACTGGAGAAGTTGATGCCCTGGAAAGAACCTGGCAAAGGCAATAAAGACCCGTGGAATTCGGGCGATCAGCCGCCTGATCTGGATGAAGTGTTCCGCAATGTGAATCGCCGCCTGAAATCATTGTTCGGGGGCGGCAATGGGCGCAAGTCTGATTCTTCCAGCGGCAGCAATGGTTCCGGCGGAATCATCAGCATCATTCTGATCGCCGTGTTGCTCTGGGTGGGCTGGAATTCCGTGCACATCATCGACCAGGCTGAGCGCGGCGTGGTGCTACGTTTTGGCAAGTACCACCGGATCCTGGATCCGGGTATCAACGTCACTTTTCCCAGTCCGATTGAAAGCCTGGATACGGTGAACATCAGCAATGTGCGTTCGGTGGAAGATCGCGGCCAGATGCTCACTGAAGATGAAAATCTGGTAGAGCTCAATTACACGGTGCAGTACCGCGTGCTGGCGGCTCAGGACTTCCTGTTCGAAGTGCGTGACCCGGAACTGACCTTGCAGTCGGCCGCCGAGAGCGCCCTGCGCGAATCGGTGGGCACCAACCGCATGGATACCATCCTGGCGGGTGCGGGGCGCGAAAAAGTATCGCAGGATACTGAAATGCGATTGCAAGAAACCCTGGACCTGTACAGCGCCGGCTTACAAATCACGGAATTCACCCTGAAAGATGTGAATGTGCCCCTGCAGGTGCGCGACGCCTTTTCGGATGTGAACAAAGCACGTGAAGACCGCCAGCGCTTTATTGAAGAAGCCCAGGTACACGCCAACAGTGTGGTTCCGGAAGCCCGCGGCCAGGCCGCGCGCATCCTGCAGGAAGCGGAAGGCTACAAGCAGGCCACCATAGCCCTGGCGGAAGGTGAAGCCATGCGCTTTGGCCTGGTGCTGGATGAATACCAGAAGGCGCCGGACGTAACCCGCAAACGGCTCTACCTGCAGACCATGGAAAATGTC
>CBFGWJ010000650.1:0-1585 GCA_965652335.1 uncultured Gammaproteobacteria bacterium
TGAAAGACGCCATTCGCCGGCGTGGCGAGAACATTTCTTCGTTTGAAGTGGAATCAGAAGCCACGGCTCACCCGGCGGTTCGCGAGGCGGCCGCAATCCCGGTGCCCAGCGAATTGGGCGAAGATGAAGTAATGCTGGTGATTTCGCTGACGCCGGGACAGTCGGTCACGCCACTGGAACTGCTCGAGTTCATGGCGCCGCGCATGGCCTATTTCATGTTGCCGCGCTACATCCGCATCCTTCCTGAACTGCCCAAAACTCCCACGGCCAAAATCGAGAAGCACCGTTTGCGGGCCGAGGGCATCACCGCCGATAGCTGGGACCGCGAAGCGCATGGCGTGAAAGTGGGTCGCAACGGCATCAGCTTTCAGTAACTTGCACCGCGTTTCCTGGCTGTCTTGATGCCAGTCGCTCAACTGCTCCCGGTTAAACCGGTCAGAGTTGCACGAGATGATTCTGCTTGGCGCCCGCGACTGCTGCGAGTGGAATTGAGCGATCAAAGGTCACCAACCTGCCACCGCGCTGCACGGCGAGAGCCAGCAGGTAGGTATCGGTGATCTGGCGGGAACTCAGGATTTGTTGCCAATCAAGCTGATCGTGCTCTGGCAGGCTGATGCTGTCTGGCCAGAATTCGTGCCATTCGGTGCGGCAGGCCCGGGCCTGCCGCGAAGCAATTTGTGCCGGCGTTTGTCCGCCCGGATAGCCCGGCTGGGACAGGATGCGAATACAGCCATTCTGCGTCAACGGGCAGGAAGCCCAGCCTGCAGCGATATTCTGTTGAAGCCAGTCACGAGCAACCCCGTGATGCACATGAGCCGCGTCCAGCAATGCAATCAGGACGTTGACGTCCAGCAAAGCACGCATCAGATACCTTCTTCTTCGCGAATTTTTTCAATGGTTTCGTTGCTGACCACCCGGCCCCCGGCGGGCATGGGCTGGAAACCATAAAACGCCGATGGTTCGGATATACCGGAAGTCGCCACTTCAGCACCCGTAAGCGCCTGGCGGGCGAGGTCGGAAATCACCGCGCCCGTAGTGGTGTTTTTACGCCGGGCAATTTCCTTGGCGGCCGAAAGCACAGTGTCGTCAATTTCGAGCGTGGTGCGCATTCCCGGTACCTCATCTGATGCAGTGATGATATTACATCAGATGAGGGCTTTCAATGGCCGCGCCGTCCGGGCAGGCTGAAGCCAGCCAAAGCGGGAGCCGACAGTGCTCAGTGACCGAGGTGCCGGTGCGTGAGGCTGGTATAGGAGCGCTCCAGGAAGCTCGAAGGATTGCCTTTGGCTTCATCCCATTGGGCGGTGATGCCAGCGGCCTGGATCTCCTCCAGGCTGTGGCCCGCCAGGATCATTTTTGTCATCTCGCTGTAAACATGCCGCAGCATGGCGGTATAGGCTTCGAGGCCGGCGCGGTCCGATACTGGCCCATGGCCGGGAATAACCACGGCGTTTTCGCCGATGCGCTCCAGCACGGCTTCACAGGTGGCAAGCAAACCATCCAGCGTGCCGCCGTTACCGGCATCGACGAACGGGTAGCCCGCGAGGTTGAAGACATCGCCCATGTGCACGGTATTGTGGCCGCT
>CBFGWJ010000651.1:0-1585 GCA_965652335.1 uncultured Gammaproteobacteria bacterium
AGAAACGCAGGGACTGCCAACGCGTCGATCGACTGATGTCCAGGATTACCGGCAGCAAGGCCGCGATGTGGGGCAGCAGTATCGTCGGCTATGGCAGCTATCACTATGTTTATGCCAGCGGCCAGGAAGGTGACTGGCCGCTGTGCGGCTTCTCGCCGCGCAAACAGAACCTGGTGCTCTACATCATGCCAGGCTTTGGGTCCGGCTTTGAGCGCCAGGCTGAACTGATGGAAAAGCTGGGTCGGTACAAGACTGGCAAATCCTGCCTGTACCTGCGGCGCCTGGACGATGTTGACCAGGAAGTGCTGGCCGAACTGGTGCGCGAATCCGTCCAGTACATGCGGGAAAAGTACCCGACCAATCGCTGAGGGCCTGTATTCGTTTACAGGCTGGCCGCCAGCTCGGTTCCCTGCAGGATGGCACGCTTGGCATCCAGCTCTGCCGCCACATCCGCGCCGCCAATGAGGTGCACCGGAATTCCGGCGTCCAGCAAAGGCTGTTGCAGTTCACGCCGCGGTTCCTGGCCGGCGCAGATAACCACGTGATCCACCGCCAACACGCGCGCCTCTCCATCCACTTCGATATGCAGCCCGGCGTCGTCGATGCGCTGGTAATTAACCCCGGGCAACATCTGTACCCCGCGGTGTTTCAGCTCCAGGCGATGCGCCCAGCCGGTGGTCTTGCCCAGTCCTTTGCCGAGCGCCGTGGCTTTGCGCTGCATCAGCCAGATTTCACGCGGTGACTGCAGCGGCTCTGCCTTGACGCCTTCGACGCCACCGCGCGCTTCCAGGTTCATGTCGATTCCCCAGCTGCGCATGAACTGTTCCGGCCTGGGAAATTCCAGCGGATTCTTGGCGGGCTGGGAGAGAAATTCAGCCACATCGAAACCAATGCCTCCGGCACCCATGATGGCCACGCGCGCGCCGACCTCCACTTTGCCGTTCAGCACATCGAGGTAACTGACTGCCTTGGGGTGGTCGATACCCTCCAGCGCCGGCCTGCGCGGCGCAACGCCGGTTGCCAGCACCACCGAATCAAAGCCGGCCAGCATCGCAACATCGGCGGCCCGGCCCAACCTGAGCTCCACACCGCTCAATTGCAGCTGCCGGGCAAAATAGCGCAGGGTTTCGTGAAACTCCTCCTTGCCGGGTATGCGCTTGGCCAGGTTGAACTGGCCGCCGATTTCGAGCGCTGCCTCAAACAGGGTGACCTTGTGGCCCCGCTTCGCGGCGGTAACCGCGCAAGCCAACCCGGCCGGCCCCGCACCCACCACGGCAATTTTTTTTGCTGCCGTAACCGGCGCGGGATTCAGTTCCGTCTCGCGGCACGCGCGTGGATTGACCAGGCAGCTGGCTTCCTGGCGCGAAAACGTATGGTCCAGGCAAGCCTGGTTGCAGGCGATGCAGACATTGATTTCATCCGCGCGTCCTTCGCGCGCCTTGCGCACAAACTCCGGGTCGGCCAGCATCGGCCGCGCCATCGACACCATGTCGGCATCGCCCTCGGCCAGCACCTGCTCCGCCACTTCCGGCGTGTTGATGCGGTTGGTGGTGACCAGTGGAAGGTTGACCTGCCCCATCAGCCG
>CBFGWJ010000652.1:0-1583 GCA_965652335.1 uncultured Gammaproteobacteria bacterium
GCCTGCTCCACCGCGCAACCGAGAAGCTGGCCGAGAGCAAGCCGTTCAACCAGTCCATCGGGTACATGGACCGGCTCGATTACGTTTCCATGATGTGCAATGAGCATGCTTACGTGATGGCCATCGAACAGCTTCTGGGTATCGAAGCTCCGGCCCGTGCGCAGTGGATCCGCACGATGTTTGATGAGCTTACGCGTTTTTCCAACCACCTGATGTGGCTGGGTTCGGCAGCCCTCGACCTGGGCGCCATGACGGTATTCCTGTACTGCTTCCGCGAGCGCGAAATGGTAATGGACATGTACGAGGCCGTATCCGGCGCGCGCATGCATGCCACTTATTACCGGCCTGGCGGGGTTTACCGTGACCTGCCGGAAACCATGCCGGTCTACCAGGAATCCCGTTGGACCAAAGGCAAGGCGCTGAAACGCAAGAACGAATGGCGTGAAGGTTCATTGCTGGATTTCATCGAAGCGTTTGCACGCGATGTGCCATCCAAGATTGATGAGTATGAAACCCTGCTCACCGAGAACCGCATCTGGAAGCAGCGAACCGTGAACATCGGTGTGGTTTCGCCCGAAAGAGCATTGCAGCTTGGCTTTTCCGGCCCGATGTTGCGTGGTTCAGGTATCGAGTGGGATCTGCGCAAAAAGCAGCCCTATGCAAAATACGACCAGGTTGATTTCGATATTCCGGTGGGCGTCAATGGCGATTGCTACGACCGTTACCTGGTGCGGGTCGAGGAGATGCGCCAGAGCGCAGCCATCATCCTGCAATGCGTGGAATGGCTGCGCGCCAACCCGGGCCCGGTGATGCTGAAGAACTTCAAGATCGTGCCGCCGACTCGCGAAGAAATGAAAGATGACATGGAAGCACTGATTCACCATTTCAAGCTGTTCACTGAAGGCTATTGCGTGCCGGCGGGTGAGACCTACGCCGCCATCGAAGCGCCCAAAGGCGAATTTGGATGCTACCTGGCTTCCGATGGCGCCAACAAGCCGTTCCGGGTGCATTTGAGGGCGCCGGGTTTCGCGCACCTGTCGGCGTTTGACGAGATGGTGCGGGGTCACATGCTGGCCGATGCGGTGGCCATCATCAGTACCCAGGACCTGGTGTTTGGCGAGGTGGATCGCTGATGTCTGCCACGAGCAAGGAAGTGAGTAAGGAATTGTTGACGGCTGAAACCCTTCAGCATATCGATCACTGGGTGGCCAAGTTCCCGCCCGACCAGAAGCGTTCGGCGCTGATCCAGTCGCTGATGGCAGCCCAGCACCAGAACGGCGGCTGGCTGACCCGCGAACTGATTGAAGCCGTTGCGGCCTACCTGGACCTGCCGCCGGTATGGGCCCATGAAGTGGCCAGCTTCTACTCGATGTTCGACCTGCACCCGGTGGGCCGCCACAAGGTGAATATCTGCACCAATATTTCCTGCTGGCTGAATGGCGCTGAGGACATCGTCAGCAAGGTCGAGAACAAGCTGGGCATACGCATGGGTGAAACCACACCCGATGGCCGCATCACGCTGGTTCGTGAGGAAGAATGCCTGGCCGCCTGTTGCGGCGCGCCGATGATGGTGGTGGATGGCC
>CBFGWJ010000653.1:0-1572 GCA_965652335.1 uncultured Gammaproteobacteria bacterium
ACCACAGCGGGTCGTCGAGGTCCGCCCCCTTTTGCTCCAGTTCGGTTGCCAGGGCTCCGTCCATCAACAGGAAGCCCTGATCTTCAAGAGGAATTGATATTGGGTTGGCCATCGCACTCATTCCGTAAGTGCCGGCGACCGGTGGTTGCTGCCGTACCAGGGCTCAAAGCCGAACACACAGCGTGCTTCGGCATCCACCGTGAATTTGACCGCCCCTGTGGCTTGATTGAAGATGGCCTGCGCCCGGTTGCAGAGTACATTTTCGGCAAGGGCGGAAAAATTCGCAGCCACCAGCATGATTCTGTGGCAGGCAGAGGGATCAAGGAATTGCAAAAAAGGATTCATGGCTATTTTCCGGATGGACTTCTTGCTTGACATTCAGCTTGGAGCGCAGCATAAACCGCTGGTCGGCCCGTGGCCACCCACAAATCGTAAACAGATTGGAAAGTTGGGATCTGTGCCTGACGACGCAAGAAACAGAGCATAATCACAGGAAGGAATATGCCATATCTGCTGCTACTGATCATATTGCTGTTGCCGGCGACAGGAGTGCTGGCCCAGGAAAGCTCCCCTGCCCTGAATCCCCAACTGCAAAACCTGGCAACGGATTTATTTGCCTGGCGAAGCAGGCAGCAACCGGTATCTCGAACGGAATTCACCCGGGTGGAACGACCTTCGGACTGGCTGCCTGCCTGGTCGAAGGAAAACCTGGCGGTGTATCGGGCCCGATACCAGGATTACGCCGAAAAACTGCAGGCGCTGGATACCGCGAATTTCAACCGTGCCGATGAAATCGACGCCCTGCTGCTCTCCTCGGCCATCAAGCGCGTGGGCTGGGAGCTGGATGTCCTGGCGGCTCCGTTTCGGAACCCGGTTTTCTATGTGCAGCAAACCCTGGGGTCTGTGTTTGAATTGCTGGTGTTGTCAGCACCCTGGACGGAAGAACGGCTGGACCAGCTGCTGCGCCGCCTGAACCACTTCCCCGTCACCATCGAGCAGGCCAAGGTCAATCTCAATCGTGCGACACAACCATTCGCCCTGGTCGCCATCGAGCAGTTGCTGACGGTTGAAGAACAGTTGCAGGCCATGCAAACCGCGCTGCTGGCGGAAATTCCCGCGGAACAGGAACAAAGCCTGTCAGCTGCAGTAACCACGGCTGCGGATGCAATGGCCGACTACCGCGTGTGGCTGCAGAAGAACCTCGGCCGCATGGATGAGGACTTTGCCATCGGGCCAGATGCTTACCAGTGGTTCCTCAGCAATGTCGCGTTGCTGCCTTACAGTGCCAGCGAACTGCTGGCCCAGGGCGAGTGGAGCTGGAACCGTGCTGTCAGCTTCGATGCCTTGCAGCAGAATCGCAACCTGGACAGCCCGAAATTGCCGCTGTTTGGGTCGGCTGGTGAACAGATCGCGGTGGCCGACCGCAACGAACAGGAAATCCGCGCTTTTCTGAAGAACCAGCAGTTGCTGACCATTCCGTACTGGCTGCAGCGCTACCGCTACCAGCCGATGCCCGCCTGGCTGGCGCCGCTGGCTTATCTCGGAGTGGCCAGTGATCTCACCTCCGCCAGC
>CBFGWJ010000654.1:0-1571 GCA_965652335.1 uncultured Gammaproteobacteria bacterium
GTGATGATCCAGTTCTCCACCATGAAATGGCGGATGATGTCGCCACGCGTGGCGCCCAGTGCCCGCCGGGTACCGATCTGCTTGCGGCGCTGGCTGACCGAGAACCAGGCCAGGCCGACGATACCCAGGCCGGTTACGGCTCCCAGTACCACGATCACCGCCGTGAGCAGTTTCACCATGGCGGCATCATCGGAATACGTGCGCTGCTTCTGCTCGGCAATGGAGCGGGCCACTTCCACGATCCGGCTGCGGTTTTTCGCCAGGTACTCCTCGGCCGCTTTCATGGCAGGTTCCAGTTGCCCCGGCTCGGCGCGTATCACATACACCATGGACCCGCCGAACATCGGCCGCTCGGGGAACAGGGCGGTATTGTTGACGTTGGGCGAATCCGGCCAGGCATTCTGCATGTGGTCATAGATGCCGATGATTTCCATCGGCTTGCCGCCCTGCGGCTCGTCGTAAACAGTTTTGCCCAGGGCGTCACCATCGGGAAACATGGCATCCGCCAGCGCCTTGCTGACCATCATGTAGCGCGAATCGAGATTGCTCTCGAGGCTGCGGAACTGCACCTCATCCGCGCGGAAAGTCCGGCCTTCGAGCAGGGTGAGGTCGAAAGCTTCAAGGGCGTATTCATCCACCATGAACCGCCCGTAGTCGATGCTTTCATTCGATTCCATGTCCGGGCGCGTGTAAACGCTTTCCCCCCAGCCCGAGCCGCTGACCGGCACGGATTGCGTGGTGGTTACGGCAATGACGCCCGGGATGGCGCGCAGCGCATCCAGGTCATCCCGGTACACCTGCTTCTGGTCCACCTTGGGGTCAAACAGCGTGGTGATGAACATGGCCGTATTCTCTTCATCCAGCCCCGACGGCCGCGCGATATTCGCCGAACGCTGGCTGATGATGAATGCCGCATTGGTGATGATGGCCAGTGTCAGCGCAATCTGCAGCGCGATCAGCAATGCGCCCATGCGGTTGCGCAACAGGGCGCGGAAAATGGGTCCGAAGTTGTTCATGTTTCTGCTACTCCTGGCAGGCAGGTCATTGGGTTTTCAACAGGCCGGCCGGCGCCTGCCGCGATACCCGCCAGACCGGGTACAACCCGGCCAGGATCGCCGCCAGCACAGCCAATGAAATGGCGGTGAGCAGCATGGTGGGATCGAGGTGCACCAGGTGCTGGTAACCGCTGTAAAGTTTCTCCACCGCGCGCAAGCCCAGCCACGCCAGGCCGAAGCCCACCAGGCCGCCGAGAACACCGATCAGCGCCACTTCCACCAGGTTCTGGCGGAACACGGAACCCTGGCTGGCGCCCATGGCGCGGCGCAGCGCGATCTCGCCGCTCTTGCCCAGGAACTTGGCCATCAAAAGGCCCACGGTGTTCACCACGCACACCAGCAGGAACAGAAAACTCAGGCGCAACAGCACGCGGTTGTCGTCGCTCACCACCTGGTTGATCTCCAGCCAGCGCTTCACCGGTGAGAGGAAGGTATTCAGCGGGCGCTCAAAGCGGCCGATGCGCTTCTGGTCGCGCACGTAGTTGTCCAGCATGTCCTTGTAGGCAGCGGCGTCTT
>CBFGWJ010000655.1:0-1571 GCA_965652335.1 uncultured Gammaproteobacteria bacterium
TGTCATCATAATTCAGGCAGAACAGCTCGCTGCTGCGGGCGGACAGCAGGTTGGGATTCAGCCGCAGGGCTGCTTCGTTGTATTCCTGCACCGCCCGCAGGTCGATCAGCCCCTGCATGCCGGCAATACTGAGCTTTTGCCAGGCAGTGGCAACCGCGGTTCGCTGTTCGGAATCCAGCCCATCGGGTTCCCCAGCGTGGTGCCCGTTCCATGCCAGCAGGGCGGATTTCAACGCCCCGACCACCTCCGGATGGCCCAACAACTGCGAGTAGCTGGACGTGACAGAGCCGGGATACTTGCCGGTCGCAATGTCAAAAGCCCGCGAGGCTGCGATCACTTTCCAGCTCAAGGGGCGGTAGTTCGGATACTGCTTCCTGGCTGCTGCCGCCAGGTGCTCCAGTGCAGCCTCAAGCTGGCCTTCCAGCTGGGCCATCAAGCCCTGGTAATACATAGTCCTGGCGCTGTGCGGCGACATGGCCTGAAGTTTCTGGATAGCCAACGACTGCGCCCGCTTGTTGCCGGCGTTGAGGGCAATTTCCAGGGTTCGCGACCAGGGCTCGGGGTCGGCCGGTGCGAGCCTTTTCCATTGTTCGATGATCGAGGTTGCGTTTTCCAGGTCGCCAGCACCCCGCCGGGCTACCAGGACGTCCACCCTTACCCGGCAGGTTTGCGCGGATTCGGGCAACTGCAGTGCCACCTGCCATGCAGCATCAAACTGCTTGCGCTCGAACAGCAGGCGGCACTGTTCCAGCAAAGCGGAAACATGCGGTGTGCTGACGGCATTGTTCTCAGGCCCAGCGTTCTGCAGGCCATGGCATTTCTTGAATTTCTTGCCGCTGCCGCATGGGCAGGGGTCATTGCGTCCGGTCATCAGGTCAATTGTCGCCAGATATTTCTGAATCGTGCGAATGATACTGGCCTTTGATGGCTCAAGACAGCAAGGCCGTGGCGATCGTCGGAACCACTCAAACAACAACTCTGCAGCCGGGGCAAACAGCCATGGACAGGATTCGGCCGCAGGACAATAATGTCAGCCATGCCTCAGTCCAGAGTTGTGGTAAATGCCATGTTCAGGGTAGCCAGAAGATTTGGCCTGGCATTGGCATTGCTCATGCTGGCGCCAGCGCAAAAGTTGCTGGCCGCCGGACCAACTCTTTTTACTGACGCCACATCGCTGGACCTGGTCATCGAAGTGCCGATGAAGACGCTGCTGGGCGAAGCGAAACAAAAGCCGGTACTTCCCGGCTTGGTGCATTATCCTGACGCCAATGGCAGCGCGGTCAGCGTTCCCATTGAAATCACCACACGCGGAAGATCACGGCTGGAGTTCTGCACCTTTCCACCGCTTTCCATTTCCTTTCCGGAACAGCAGCAACCGCCTGCGCTTTTTGCGGGCCAACACAAGCTGAAGATTGCAACCCAGTGCCGCAAAGGGAGCAAGTATGCCGATTACCTGGAGCAGGAGTTTGGGATTTACCGGGCTTATAACCAGCTGACGGACCATTCTTTCCGGGTGCATAAACTGAATGTCACTTACCGGGATTCGGCTGGAAAGCGCAAGGATGAATCAC
>CBFGWJ010000656.1:0-1571 GCA_965652335.1 uncultured Gammaproteobacteria bacterium
CCATTCCAGGGTTTCCCCACCGGGCGAAGTCAGGCGGATTTCCTGCGAGAATTTTTCGGTGTGGGTGGGCAGGAAGGTGGTACTGCCCAGGTCATCACGCCCGGTAACGATTTCGGTCAGGAAACCGAGGAAATTGGTGACATCGAACACCTGCTGGAAGTCGTTTTCGCCGTAGGCGGTGATGGAAGTCAGGTTGGCCCAGCCCAAGTCTATGTCGAGGTTGGCATCCAGCAGGGAGATCTCGCGGTCGTAGTCGCCCGTGCCAGCGATATACATCTGCGTCGGGTCATCCGGCGCATGGTCGGGGCGGTCGGAAAATACATTGGACGAGCCGTCCCCATCGGTATCCTGGTACATGGCGGAAAGCCGCAGCGAAACCGTGTCACTGGCCTGCCACAGAGCCGAGATGCGCCCACCTTTCACATCGGCGCTATCCACGTCCTCGAGCCCCCGTGAGGGGTCATCTATCACGCCCGGATCCTCCCGGTAGAACAGGCTGATGGTCGCTGCCAGCCGGTCTTCGACCAACGGTACGTTGGCATACACACGCGCCCCGAAACCACTGGACCCCTGGTTCACATCGTAGGCATCGAGTTGCATCCGCCCGGTGAACTCATTCATCACCGGCCGCCTGGTAACGTAGCGGATCAGGCCACCCAGGCTGGAAGCTCCGTACAGCGTACCCTGCGGGCCGCGCAAGGCTTCAACGCGTTCCAGCGTAGCCGGGTCGATGTCGGCGGCAAACAATCCCGCATAGGTATACGACGATGAGGAACCGATGGGCACATCATCGATGGTCAGGGCGATGGTCGGGTTGGTTGAACCGCCGGTGGAAATGCCACGCATGGCCAATTGCAGGCTGCCGCTGCTCGAAGCATTCAGCTGCAGGCCGGGAACCTGGGCAAAGTAATCCTGCAGGCGGAATGAGTTCTGGCTTTCCAAAGCCGAAGCGTCAAGGACCGATATGGAAACCGGCACATCGATCAGGCGTTCCTCACGCTTGGTAGCGGTCACCACCACTTCTTCCAGCATGGCGTTGCTATTGTTGTCACCAGATGAGTCCTGGGCAAGCGCCAGCCCGGGAATGCCAATCGCCAGTGCCGCCAGCATGCAACGGCACAGTTTCGTCATTTTCACGGAGCCAGGTTTTGAGGAGAATTCAGACATGGTCAGCAGTTTCCTTTGCAGATGATTGGCGGTTTTCTGCCCGTCAACGGACGTATAGACTGACGCAAACCGTTGCTGCTACCTCAACGGCCATGTTGTGCCCGGGTTGTGCCTGGATTGTGGTGGGCCAGGAATGCTGCGTCTAAGCATGCAATTCCCCAGCAACCGGAATGCCGATATGCCACGAACCATCCCTGCCGAGTTCCAGGCGCGCCTTGCAACGGCTCTCGTTGCCGGTGCACTGGTGTTGTTGGCTGGCTGTGCCACCAACCCATCTCCACCATCCACCGCCACGGTAACCAGCCCACCCACTGGACCCACGGCGACCGACTACCAGCGCGCGTTCTCGCTGGACGACAGCAAGCTGCGCACCCTGCCGCGCAATGCCAGCACGGTGCCGCACT
>CBFGWJ010000657.1:0-1568 GCA_965652335.1 uncultured Gammaproteobacteria bacterium
CGAAGCATTCTGTGAAATGGTGCTGTGCTCAATATGCACGGTTACATTCGCATTGTAGATATTGATCGCCGATCCTCTGTCTTGAGACTGGTTTTCAACAAATGTGCTGCGAGAAATAATCACACTGCCAACACTGCCAATGCCCAGACCCCCTCCACGTGCTCCGGGTTGATTGACGTGGTTCCCCTGAAACACGCTGTCTTCTATCCTGGAATCAACGGGAAGGAGAATGATGCCGCCACCACCTTGCGTGGAACTGTTGTCCTTCACGATCAGCCTTCGCAATACGATGGTACTGTCAGCGCCGGATGAACTGATGTAAGCGCCACCACCCGAGGTGGTGCTGTTGCAACTGTTGATTCTCACATCCTCGACCAGGATGGTCTTGACGAGTGAAATCTGGAGGCATCCACCACTTGTGTTACTGCCCTGGAACAGTTCCAGGTTCCGAACGGTCAGAAACCCGCCGACAAAGGCGGCCTTGAGTATCGCATGGCTACCTTCGCCATCCACGGTGAGTTTGTCGATGCCCGGTCCGGCGATTTCCAGTGACTGTGTAATGTCCGGCAGGCTGGATGCCAGCGAAATCGCGCCGGGCGGCAGATTGAACACGATAAGGTCGCCGCCGCTGCCGGCACTGCAACCATCTACAGGCGCGTCGCTGTTTGCCGCGGTGATGGCGTCACGCAACTCGCACTGGTTGGCTGGGCCTGTGCCGTCAGTGCTTGCATCGACCACAATCGTAGCCGCGTGGCTTGCGGTGGAACAAAGCAGGAAAATCAGGGGTGCAAAGCAGGGGACGGAACGGCGATGAAGCATGGCACAATCCTTGTTGCAGGAGAGAGGTTCTTGTTGCTTTCGAGTACATAGCATTACAGCAGCGGTTGCAAGCAAATTGTGGGTTCACACTGACCCAAATTTACCGCCTTTTGCCAAGGCCTCCAGCCAGGCCAGCCCTTTCAGTCAGCCGTCAATGAGCGGAACGCCTCACGCGCTGCTGCGATGGTGGCTTCGATATGCTCTTCACTGTGCGCTGACGACACGAATCCGGCCTCAAATGCCGACGGCGCGAGGTAAACCCCGCCGTCCAGCATGGCGTGGAAAAAGCGTTTGAAGGCCGCGGTGTCGCAGGCGCCCGCCTGGGCGAAGTTGATCACTCGTTCAGCGCCGGTGAAGAACAGCCCGAACATGGCGCCCACCTGGGTGGTGCGGAACGGGATGCCGAAGTAGTCCGCTTCGCGCTGCAGGCCTGCCAGCAAGTCTGCTGTGGCTTTTTCCAGGCCTTCATAAAAACCTTCCGCCACGATCAGGTCCAGCATGGCCAGCCCGGCCGCCATGGCCACCGGGTTGCCGGACAGCGTTCCCGCCTGGTAGACCGGGCCACTGGGCGCGACCTGCTCCATGTATTGCCGCTTGCCGCCAAAGGCCCCCACCGGCATGCCACCGCCAATGATCTTGCCAAAGGTGGAAAGGTCCGGCGTGATGCCATAGCGTCCCTGGGCACCGCCCAGCGCCACGCGAAAGCCGGTCATCACCTCGTCGAAAATCAGCAGGCAGCCGTGCTCGTC
>CBFGWJ010000658.1:0-1568 GCA_965652335.1 uncultured Gammaproteobacteria bacterium
AAGGCAAGCTGGTTGTGCCGGACTCTTACCAAACGCTGGATAAGGACCGCTCCATCCGGAACCTGTGGCAGCCCGGACCAGCGGAGCCCGCTCCGGGAACCGCCCGGGCGGTAGGCATCACCACTGCTTTGATGGCCATTCCAGCCGGGCTTGAGCGCATGGCCGGGCTGATCTTCATGGTGCTGATCATTGGCGGCATGTTTGGAATCCTCAATCGCAGCGGCGCCATTGACGCGGGCCTGGAACGCCTGCTCAGCGGTTTGCGCGGCAACCTCTATCTGCTGGTCCCGGTATTGATGATCATTTTCTCCGCCGGCAGCACCTTTCTTGGCCTGGCGTCGGAGTATCTTCTGATCATTCCCATCATGGTAGCCCTGAGCAACCGGTTGGGGATGTCCAACCTCGTTGGCCTGGCCATTGTCACGGTTGCCGTGAAAGCGGGTTACATCTCCTCGGTCAGCAATCCCATTCCTCTGACCATTGCACAACCGCTGGTTGGACTGCAGATTTTCAGTGGCGCCGGCCTGCGCTTTGTCTGCTGGCTGATTTTCCTGGTGGTTGGCATCGTGTTCGTTTTGTTGCTGATACGACGTCAACACCCCGGCAGCATGGACGCTGAAATTTCCTTCGACAGTGCTCCGCTCACGATCCGGCACAGCATGGTTATGGTGCTGCTGACGGCGGGCATAGCGATATTGGTTGTAGCTTCCCACTACTGGCACTGGAAACACCAGGAATTATCGGCGTATTACATCGGTCTCAGTGCAGTGCTCGCCATCGCGGCCGGATTGTCGCCGCAGGAGGCGGCTGAATCATTCGTGAGTGGCATGAAGAAGATACTGATGGCCTGCATGCTCATAGGGGTTGCATCGGCTGTTGCAATCACGCTGGAACATGGGCAGGTGCTGGATTCGGTGGTGCATGGGCTTACCCGGTTGCTCGGTGAAGGCGGTGCCGCCCATGCCGCGGTGGGAATGCTGGCAGCTCAACTGATGCTGGATTTTCTCATTCCGTCCACATCAGGACAGGCGGCCATCAGTATGCCCATCATGGGTCCGCTGGGGCAGCTTTCGGGTGTTTCACCGCAAGCTACTGTCCTGGCATTCCTGTTTGGAAATGGAATCACCAACCTGCTGACTCCGACGTCGGGTACCTTGCTGGCCTACCTGGCCACCGCCCAGGTTAACTGGACCGAATGGGCCAAAGCGGTGGCCTGGCTGTGGGTCATCTATGTGCTCCTTGGCGCTGCCATCCTGATCGTGGTTGTAAGCCTGGGAATCTGAAGCATGAGCCATCGCCGCGGTTGGGTACAAGAAAGCCTGTCAATAGCCCGGATGCCCACTATGGGAACGCCTGGCGCCGAGCAGTTCAAATAACTTCAGAGAGGGTTACCTGATGACATTGGTTCACACGTTCCTGCCACGATTCCGCATGCTGGCCATGATCGCGCTCACTGGCCTTTTTTCCATGGAGACAAACGCTGACCCGGCAGTGGTTGAAGACGACCTGCAGTTGGTACTGCTCGGGCAATCGCTGGTCAAGCGTGAGCCACAGGAAGACCGGCCAGC
>CBFGWJ010000659.1:0-1566 GCA_965652335.1 uncultured Gammaproteobacteria bacterium
CGTGGCGCGCATGTGCTGTATCACTCCATCCTGAAGCTGGACCGGTAGCCGAGGCCAGGAGTCTGAAAAGGAATATCATGGCAAGCACTGATGAGTGGAAACGGAGGAGATTCGGGGTTTTACTCCGGGTGTGTGCTGATGAGTGAACAGCCCTTGCAGAGTGACGCCTACCCGCCCGCGGAGATTGCCCGCAAGGTCGAACATCTGGGAGAAGCCAAAGCCCATACCGATGCCCTCACCCTGTTGGTGCTGGCGATATTGGCCGGAGCATTCATATCCCTGGGCGCTTTGTTCTTCACCGTCATTGTGACCGACAGCCAACTTGGTTTTGGACTGACCCGGCTGCTGGGTGGGCTGGGGTTCAGCCTGGGACTGATCCTGGTAGTGGTGGCAGGCGCCGAGCTGTTCACCGGTAACAACCTGATAGCGATGGCCTGGGCCAGTGGCCGCATCGGCTTCAGTAAAGTGATGCGCAATTGGCTGCTGGTTTACCTGGGCAATGTCCTGGGCTGCCTGGGTACGGTGCTGTTGGTGGCCTGGGCCGGCCTTGACGACCTGGGTGGCGGCGGAGTGGGTGAGTCCGCGGTACGTATCGCGCAGGCCAAGTCCGGCCTGACGCCGCTGGAAGCATTTTCGCGCGGCATCCTGTGCAACGTGCTGGTTTGCCTGGCGGTGTGGCTGGCCATCGGCGCACGCAGTGTTACCGACAAAATCCTGGCAATCATTTTCCCGATAACGGCTTTCGTGACAATTGGCCTTGAACATTCCATCGCCAACTGGTTTTTCCTGCCCTGGGGTTTGTCCGTGGACGCGCAGGGTATTGACCATGTCAATGCCTTCATCAATGGCATCCTGGTGGTAAGTCTGGGTAACATCGTGGGCGGAACCCTGTTGGTTGCCGGTGTGTACTGGCTGGCCTATTTGCGTGGCGAGCGCAAGGCGGCAGAACACTGAGCGGTGGCCAGCCAGGCAGCGCCGGCGGGGCTTTTTGAAAATTGACATAAACAGTTACCTTCCTGATGAGCAGAAAAAAACACCTGATCTGGCTGCTGCGAGCCGTGGCGGTTATCGCCACGGTTGGCAGCATCTTCATCTTTGCCCCCTGGCAGGCCGCGTGGGCGTACCTGCGGCCGCTGCCGGACACGGTGCAGGAGGAAGTGAATCACGCCATTGCTTATGAGCTGGACGGCATCATCGTGTATGTCGGCGGGCCGGAAGAGACGGCGGAGTTTGCCACGGCCGGCTGGCACGATCGCGACCAACACATTCCGGCCAGGCCGCAGGCACTGTTCAAGATCGGCAGCATCAGCAAACTCTACAATGCCGCCGCTGTGGCCAAACTGGTGGCAGCGGGCCGTCTGTCGCTGGATGGAACCGTTGCCGATTATTTTCCCGAAATTGCGGGCAGGATTGAGTTTGCGGACAGGATCACCCTTCGAATGCTCGTGCAGCACCGCAGCGGCATTCCTGATTTCACCCGGCGAACTCCGAACTACTGGCAGCACCCACCCGACACACGGCAGGAGCAGATAGGACTGGTGCTGGACATGCCGGCCAGCTTCCCGC
>CBFGWJ010000660.1:0-1559 GCA_965652335.1 uncultured Gammaproteobacteria bacterium
CGGCTTTGGCCGCGCGGGCCGGGTAGCGGATATTGGAAATGTTCGGCGTGAGCTTCACGAACACGGGCAGTTGCGTGTGGGTCTTGCACCAGCCGGTGACATCCTGGATGTATTCCGGCACCTGGCCGACGGCAGAACCCATCCCGCGCTCGCTCATGCCGTGCGGGCAGCCGAAATTCAGTTCGACGCCATCGCAGCCGGTCTGCTCCACGCGCTTCAGGATGTCACGCCAGGCCTGTTCGTTGCAGGGCACCATCAGCGACACCACCAGGGCGCGGTCGGACCAGGCCTGCTTCACCGCGGTGATTTCATCCAGGTTCACCTGCAGCGGCCGGTCGGTGATCAGCTCTATGTTGTTCAGGCCCATCATGCGCGTGCCGTTGTAATCCACCGAGCCGTAGCGCGAACAGACATTCACAATCGGCGGGCCGTCTTCGCCCAGGGTTTTCCACACCACGCCGCCCCAGCCGGCTTCAAAGGCGCGTTCCACGTTGATGCGCTTGTCGGTGGGTGGGGCAGAGGCCAGCCAGAAGGGATTGGGAGAAGTTATGCCTGCGATGCTGCACTGCAGTCTGTTCATGTGGCGAGTATACCCGCCTTGAAGCAACCGGTTAAGCTGCCTCCAGCTTGACCCATTTCGGGCCAGCCGGCGCTCCATGAAAAAGCGCTAGGACAATGTGACGGCGCGCGGTTTATACTCAGACTCAGGATTGCGCGTTCAGAACCAACTTCCGGAAATACACTCACGTGACGTGGCGCTGGCTACTGCTTTGGTGCTGTTTACTGGCTGGACTGGTCCAGGCCCAAACCCAACCGCCGCCTGATGCGGCGCAGGACGGCGTCGACATACACCTTTTCTGGCGCATCGGCTGCCCGCATTGCGAAAAAGCGCAGGACTTTCTCCGGGAGGCGGCGACGCGCGACCCCGGCTTGCGCTTACATGAATATGAAATCCATTCTGAGGCGCAGAACCTCCGTGCATTTACGCGTGCCGTCGAGCACTTTGGGATCGAAAATCCTGCAGTGCCCTTGCTGATCGTTGGCGACCGGTACTGGGTGGGTTATGACGGCGATGCGACGACCGGCGCGTCAATACTGGCTGCAGTGGCCGATTGCCGTTCCACTCCGTGCAGCGATGCCGGCCCTTCGCTGTTTGGTGATGCCATTCCGCCACCGGTGCAAAACCCGGCAACGGCGCCTCCGCCCCGGACAATTCGTTTGCCGGTGTTCGGCGACGTCGAGGTGGCCACGCTGTCCCTGCCGGCCCTGACGGTGCTGTTGGCGGCCATCGACGGTTTCAATCCCTGCGCGATGTGGACGCTGCTGTTCCTGATCGGCCTGCTGGTCGGTATACCCGACCGCGTCCGCATGTGGACGCTGGGTGTGGCGTTCATCACCGCTTCGGCGGCAGTGTATTACCTGTTCCTCGCGGCCTGGCTGAACCTGCTGTTGTTCCTCGGCCTGATACTGTGGATTCGTATGGCGGTGGCGCTGGTGGCCTTGCTTGGCGGTGCTTACTATCTGCGCGAATTTTTCGTGAATCCCGAGGCTCTGTGCAA
>CBFGWJ010000661.1:0-1555 GCA_965652335.1 uncultured Gammaproteobacteria bacterium
GAGCTTTCAGCCATTGGCGACTGGCCATCCGGCCTGATGCCTGCATCACGAAAAAGGTAAAACGCCAGCACTCCGACACAGAGCACAAACACCGCCAGTAATACCAGCGGCAACCAGGGCCGGCCTTCCGGACTGTGTTCTTTGGCAGCGAGCGGGGGGTTCCGGCCGGTAGCCAGGACACTTCGACGGGCTCCTGTCGCAGGCCCGGAAAACAGGGCCAACCAGTCCGGGACGCTGCGCGGACGCTGGTCCGCTTGGAGTTCAAGTCCCGCCAGGATGGCCCGTGACCAGGCTCCGGGCAGCGCCTGGATCGCCGATATCCGTGATTGCAGCGGATCCGGCAAGCCCTGCTTCAGCGCGTCAAGCCGCTCTTGCGCCGATGGCGGAACCCGGCCGCTCACGGCGCGTAGCAGCGTGGCGGCCAGCCCGTAGATGTCGGTCCACGGGCCGATACTGCCGGAGCCTGTCTGCTGTTCCGGAGCTGCGTAACCCGGGCTGCCCATAGCCACGCCACCAGGTTGTTTGCCTTGCTGTGCCGCGCCGAAATCCAGCAGCACCGGCCGGCCATCTTCAGTGATAAAAATATTGGAAGGTTTGATGTCCTGGTGAATCACCGCGTTACGGTGCAGATATTGCAATGCATCGAGCAGTGGAAACAGCAGGGCATCGAGCTGAGCCCGGTCCATCGGGCCTTGCCGCTCCAGCCACTGGCTGAGCAGCTCGCCGGGCAGCCACGGCATCAGCATCCAGGCCGTGCCACGGGCCTCGAAACAGCGCAGCACCTCGACAATGTTGTGGTGCTGCAGGCCGGCCAGCATCCGGCCTTCGGCCAGGAATTGCTGCAATCCGGCGCGGAACTCAGCTTCCTTGCCAGCCACGGGGCGTAGCTGCCCATCCTCCAGGCGTTCTACCCAGCCCTCCGGGCAATATTCCCTGAGCACGAACTCCGCGTTCTGCAGGCTGTCGCTGACGCGATAGCTGATGCTGAAAGACCCCTGGCCAAGCACCTGCTCGATGCGCAGGCTGTCCATGCGAAAGCCTGGCTGAAGTTGCATCATCGCCGTTGAACCGCGGCTCATTCAGACCGCCCGTTCGTCATCCACAGCCAGCTGCAGGCTGACCGTCACCTCACCGAGCTGCAGGCTGTCTTCAGCCCCGACGAAAAACACCTCGCCCGGCAGGCAGGCTACGCCATTCAGGCGCGTGCCGTTGGTGGAATCCAGATCGGTTACGGTGATGCGTCCCTCATGCAGCTGCAGCCGTGCATGACGGCGGCTCACGGTGGCGCTGCCAAGGTCCGCATCGGCTTCCTGGCGGCCGAGTTCCGCCATCCAGCCGGGACCACTGACCGGCAATTGAATGCGGATGGCTTCGCCATCGGAACGCTGGCCGGAAATGTTCAACAACACTTTTGCAGCACTGGCGGCATTCTCGAAGCGCACCGTACGGGGCTCATCGCTGGCAGGCGCAGGCGAAAGCATCGCGGATTCACTGGCGCGGCTGCTGTTGCGTCGTTTGCTGAGCCGCCAGGCCAGCAGCAGCAACAGGGCCAGGC
>CBFGWJ010000662.1:0-1555 GCA_965652335.1 uncultured Gammaproteobacteria bacterium
GGGTTTTTTCCTGTTGTTGCTGGCAGCCTGGATGATCTACAGCCTGGGAATGCACAGCGGCAATGCACATCACAACCATGATGCCGGGCACTCAGCGCGCCAAGGTGGGCCATGAGAGGATTACCCGCCAGCGTCTGGCGCCTGACATTCGCCTATTCGCTGATGATGGCCGGAACCTCTTTGCTGGTGCTGGTGGCCGGTATCATCGGCACCGAAATCGCTCCGCTGCCAAGTTTCGCGACCCTGCCGGTGGCCTGCGCCGTGATCGGGCTGGCATGTTCAACCCTGCCGACAGGCCGCCTGCTGGACCTCCTTGGACGCCGCCGCGTTTTCATTGCCTACGGCCTGGTAGCCTGTTGCGGAGCAGGCGGCGCCGCTTACAGCGTGGCCATCTCGTCATTCTGGCTGTTTTGCCTGGCGGCGTTCGTGATGGGCTGGTCCGCGGCTGCAGGCCACCAATACCGTTTTGCCGCACTGGAGGCTGTGGAACCAGAACAGGCCGCAAAGGCGACATCGCTGTTGCTGCTGGGGGGCATCATGGCGGCCGTGATCGGGCCGGAACTCGCCGTGCGCGGTCGTGACCTGCTGCCAACACCCTTTGCCGGCTCCTTCCTGCTGCTGATCCTGTCCTACAGCCTCGGCATGATCCTGGTGGCGCAGAACCGCAACCTCACTCCGCCCAGTGGCCATGGACCTGCCCGTGGCAGGCGCATGCTGGAAATTCTCAGGCAACCGGCGGCGCTGCTGGCGGTGGGCGCTGCCGCGGCGGGATATGGAATGATGAGCCTGGTAATGACGGCAACGCCGATCAGCATGCACCTGCATTCACACCATGACCTGGAGGCCACCAAAGTGGTCATACAGATTCATATTGCGGCCATGTATTTGCCGTCCCTGTTGTTTCCCCTGTTGCTTCGACGGTTCGGGATGTTCGGCATGATGACCCTGGGCATCGCCGTCATGCTGGGTTGCCTGGCGGTCGCTTTCACCGGCGAGGGGTTCCTCGAGTTCTGGCTGTCGCTGGCGTTGCTGGGAGTAGGGTGGAACTTCCTGTTCCTGACCGGCACCAACCTGCTGCCGCAGGCTTACCGCCCCGAAGAGCGGTTCCGTGCCCAATCGATGAATGACTTCATCGTCTTTTCCATCCAGGCCTGTGCGTCGCTAGGCGCGGGCGGCGTGCTGTACCTTTGGGGCTGGCATGGTGTGTTATGGGCATGCGTGCCCATTTTGTGCCTGATTTCAGGGCTGCTGTTGCGGTACCGCAAGGCACTGCCTGGTGACAGCGAGTCCGGGACAGGTGAAGCCCGTGGAGGTGAAGCCTCTCGCGCCGAAAGACAAGCTTGACGCCGTGCCGGTCACCCCAACCAACTTGCGTATAATGTATATTATGTTAAATTGAGTGTTATCCAGGCCTTCGGCAGCGATCAAGAACCGAGATTCCCGCCCAACCGTCCGGTTCGCCTACGGCCACACATCCAGCTCGGCCTGACCATCGACCTGACCATCGGCCTGGCCACATGCAGGCCCTCAAACAACCACGATTAAGCCTCGGAAC
>CBFGWJ010000663.1:0-1550 GCA_965652335.1 uncultured Gammaproteobacteria bacterium
GACCTCATCCGCCTGGTGTTCCAGGATGCCGGACAGCACGATGTGCGCGCCGGGCCTGAGGCGGGCCGTGAGTTGCGGCGCCAGCTGGATCAACGGCCCGGCCAGTATGTTGGCCAGGATCACATCGTACTGGCCGCCGGGCCAGTCTTCGGGCAGGTAGCTTTCAACCTGCCCATCCACACCATTGCGCCGGGCGTTATCGGCGGTCGCCAGCAGCGCCTGCGGATCGTTGTCCACGCACGCCACCGAAGCAGCCCCCTTGAGTGCTGCGGCGATGCCCAGCACGCCGGAGCCGCAGCCGAAATCCAGCACATCGAGGCCGGTGAAATCCTGGCCATCAATCCACTCCAGGCACAGGGCGGTGGTGGGATGCGTGCCGGTGCCGAAAGCCAGGCCGGGGTCGAGCCTGAGTTGTAGTGCAGCGGGGTCGTCCGGGCCTTTCATTCCGGTTGGAACGATCCACAGCTGACCGCCAAACTGCATCGGCTGGAAGCGATCCATCCAGGCGCGCTCCCAATCCTGGTCGGCCACTTCGCGCCAGCTGATGGCATCGGGGCGGCGGATCACGTCGCTGGCCAGCAGGCCGGCAAGTATGGCTGGGCGGTTGGCCTCGCGCTCATACAGGCCGCGAATGCGCACCACCGGCCACAGCGGCGCGGTGCCGAGGGCCGGCTCCAGCACCGGCACATCGGCCTCATCCTCCAGTGTGATGGCCAGGGCGCCCTGCTCTTCGAGCGCCTGTTCGGCCGCTTCAGCCTCGTCGCGGTTGACGCTGAGGCTGATTTCCACCCATGCCATGGTTCTGCGCCAAAGCCGCTTGCGAACGGCTCAGCCCTTGGCCTTTTCCGCCAGGCGTTTTTCCAGGTAGTGGATGTTGAAACCGCCTTCGATGATGCCCGGGTCGGTGAGCAGCCAGCGGTGCAGCGGAATGTTGGTCTTGATGCCGTTGACCACCATCTCGTCCAGCGCCACGCGCATGCGCGCCATGGCGATGGCACGGTCGCTGCCATGCGAAATCACCTTGGCGATCATCGAGTCGTAGTTGGGCGGCACGCGGTAGCCATCATAGATATGCGATTCCACGCGGATGCCCGGCCCGCCGGGGGCATGGAAACCGGTGATGGTGCCCGGGCTGGGCATGAAGGTTTCCGGGTCTTCGGCATTGATGCGGCATTCGATGGCATGGCCACGGAACTGGATGTCTTCCTGTTTCCAGCTGAGTTTTTCACCGGCCGCCACCAGGATCTGCTCGCGCACCAGGTCCGCGCCGGTGATGCGCTCGGTAACCGGGTGCTCCACCTGGATGCGGGTATTCATTTCAATGAAATAGAAACTGCCGTTGTCGTACAGGAATTCAAACGTGCCGGCGCCACGATAGTTGATGCGCTTGCAGGCCTCCACGCAGACCTTGCCGATTTCGGCCCGCTGCTGCGGTGTGATGCCGGGAGCCGGTGCTTCTTCGATCACCTTCTGGTGGCGGCGCTGGGTGGAGCAATCGCGCTCGCCGAAATGCACCGCGTTGCCGTGCTGGTCGGCCATCACCTGGATTT
>CBFGWJ010000664.1:0-1546 GCA_965652335.1 uncultured Gammaproteobacteria bacterium
AATTGACCGATGCCCATGCGCAGCTGCAACCCATGGCCGTCTACCGGCAGGGTACAGAGGCCAGTCCCCTTTACGTGCTGGTACAGGGTGACTATGCGGACCTCGAAGGCGCCCGGGCGGCAGTTTCCGCCTTTCCCCGGTCCCTGGTCCAGCCGCGTCAGCTGTGGATACGGCGCTACGCCATGGTGCAATCGCTGATCGACACGCATTCCGGTGATGCCAGGGCCGAGTAGATGGAAATTGCGATTGAGTCATTGATATCGCCGGGCCCATGGCATTTTCTGCAGCAGGGCCTGAAGGGCTGATGGCACGGGTCGATGCAGTCCTGTTCGCTTGCCTGATTTTTCTGGTGGTTTTCACCACCGTACCGCTGGGCAGCAATCAGCTGTGGTCCTGGTCGTTGGCGGCACTGCTGGTGGCGACGCTGTTCGCCGTATTCCTGATGCGCTGTCTGATCTGGCGCCAGCCATTGTCGCTTGGCCTGCACTGGAGCATACCCGCTGCTTTCCTGCTGGCGATGGCCTGGGCCTGGTTGCAGGCCTCCAGCGGAACCCCGGAGGCCTGGCATCACCCCGTCTGGCAATTGGCGGCCCACACCTTGCGGATGCCGGTTGAGACTTCCATCGCCATCGCTCCCCAGGACACGCTTAATGCGGTGATGCGCACCTTGAGTTATGGCCTGGCATTTTTCCTGGCTTTCCAGTTGGGCAGGCATGCCCAACTGGCCCGGCGCGGCCTTTCCTGGTTGTTCATCGCCGGTGTGCTGCTTTCCGTGTACGGCCTGCTGTCCTATTTCGGCGTGCTGCGTGAGTTCATGTGGTATGCCGACGATTCGTTCGGCCGCGATGTACGTGCCACGTTCGTGAACCGCAATCATTTTGCCACCTGGGCAGGCTTGACCCTGCTGTGTGGCCTCGGGGCGTTCTTTACGCGCTGGCTGGCCATGCCCGATTACCCCATGTTGTCCCTGCAGAAAAAGCAGGAAAAGTTCAATCGCTTCCTGGCAGTTGCCTGGCTTCCCCTGGCGGGGTTGGTATTGATCGTTTCCGCGCTGGTTTCAAGCCATTCGCGCGGCGGTTTTGCGGCTACGTTCGTTGCTGTGGTGAGTATGCTGGTGCTGGTGGACCAGAAGCGCCGCAAAACCAGCAATCGCGTTCGCCTGGTGATTGCCACCGTGCTGGGCCTGAGCGCCATCTCATTCTGGATCAGCAGCGATATCCTGCTGCAACGCTACGGCGTCAGCGGCATCGACGCCACCGGCCGCACCCAGGTGTACAGCAAGACGGTGGAAGCCATCGGCGACAATCCGCTGCTTGGTTACGGCCACGGCAATTTTGAAGACGCCTTCCGGCTGTATCGCACCGAGGATATTTCGAAACTGGTCAACTATGCCCACAACAGCTATCTGGAGAGCCTGTTTGACCTGGGGATTCCCGCGGCGGTGTTGCTGGTGCTTTCCATGGTGGGCCTGGGCATCACCTGCCTGAACGGCTGGCGGCGGCGCAGGCGGGACTGGTTGATTCCGGCCGTGGGCTTTTGCGCCACG
>CBFGWJ010000665.1:0-1542 GCA_965652335.1 uncultured Gammaproteobacteria bacterium
CGGTCGGTGTTTGGCAACCTGAAGAAAGGGTGCTGGCGCTCACTGGGCGAAGCGCTGAAGCCGGCCAACCCATGGATGTGGTGTACGTGCTGGATGGCAGCTGGGCTTTGGGCATGGCGGCCGCCATGTGTACGCTGCAGCTCGTTGACCTGATCAACCCCGGCTTTCCGCGCCTGCTGCTGGTGGGCGTGGATTATCCGGTTGGGGCTGTCAATTCCCGCAGCCGCGATTACACCATGGTGGACTCGGCTCCCAAGGCCATGGCCGAAGGGCTGGCCGCTTCACCGAAGACTGCCACCGGCGGCGCGGATAACTTCCTGCGCTTCCTGGAGGAAGAACTCGATCCGCTGATTCGTGCCCGTTACAACACCACCGGCAAACCGGCCGGCATCCTGGGCGATTCGTTTGGCGGGACCTTCACCTTCTATGCCTTCCTGAAGCAGAGCAAATTGTTTGACCGCTACTGGCTGGGCAGCCCGGGCATCTTCACTACCGGCACCGATTACCTGGCGCAATTCCGCGAAAGGCTGGCCAGCCCGCTGGCGCATGACACTCACATGTTCCTGAGCCTGGGCAGCCTGGAAGCCAACGGTGGCATCGATTTCTACGAAGACATGGGCCGCAGCTTCAACAGCACGGTGAGCGCACTGAAAACCAAGCCCAACACGCAGTTGAGGTGGACCCACAAGGTGTATCCCGGCCTGACGCACACTTCAGTGCTGGCGCCGGCCATGAACGACGCCTTGCTGTACCTCTACGGTCCGTAGCGTAATCAGCCAGTCCTGCGCATGGCGAACACGCCGTTGAGGAAGTGGGTGGCGCGGCCATCGCCGGCATCACCCCAGAACGCCACATCCCAACCGCGATTGCCACCCGCCGCCGGATCGGCCGGCAGGAAGCGGTCACCGCCCAGTGGAATCAGTTCCGTGCTCAGCCCCGGTTTGGCGCGCTCTTCGCCTTCGAACATGTTCATGATGAGCTTTTCACCCTGCACCAGGAACTCAATGTGCGATCCATAACTGTCGAACTGGCCGACAAAGCGTTCGAGATCTACCGCTACCCGTGTCGCAGTCTCCGGCTTGGGCAGCACCGGCTTCTGGATATCAAATACCTGCGGGAATACCGTCGAGAACACCCGGTCGGCAAAGGGATAACCCTGGCGCGGCACGTTGGCAATGGTGGCGATGGCGATATTGCGTTCCGGGCACCACAGCAACATCGATGAGCCGCCAGTGTTGGTGCCGCTGTGGCCATAAATCACCTGGCCGCCCCAGGTCTTGCGGTAGGGGCCGGTACACCATTGCTGTGCGGTGAGGGTTGCCGGCAGTTCAACCTGTGGAGTCTGCATGGTTTTCACGGCGTTGCTCGAGATCACCTGTGCGCCATTCTCAGCCGTGCCGCCGCGCAGGAACATCGAAGCGAAGCGCACCAGGTCGCCAGCGCTGCAGCACAACGAGGCGCCGGCCGGCGCCATGGAACGCGGCAGGCCCCAGTACGGCACGCGCTCCGGGGTTTCAGCGCCTTCGGGGTAGCCATAACCAA
>CBFGWJ010000666.1:0-1541 GCA_965652335.1 uncultured Gammaproteobacteria bacterium
GTGCTCTGAGAAATCCAGGATGGATTTATTCAGAGCTCCTTTAAATTAAGCGGAAGCTTAACTGCTCCGAAGTCCAGAAAAAAGCGTCCGGTGGGGTGCCGGCGGCGATAATGGACATACAGCCACAGCAAGCCTGTCGTTTTCCTGCTCAAATCAGTTAGTCTTGTGCCAACGCTTCCAGTACAAACGCGGGAAAAGACCATGACCGATATCCAGCCCATCCTGATCGGCAAGGGCGCCGAGAAAAAATTCCTGCTGCCAGCTTTTGGCAACCGCCATGGCCTGATCACCGGCGCCACCGGTACCGGCAAGACGGTCACACTGCAAATCCTGGCCGAAGGCTTTTCCAGCATCGGCGTGCCGGTATTCCTGGCGGATGTAAAAGGCGATCTTTCAGGCCTGACCCAGCCCATCAGCCCCCATCCCAAGGTGGATGAGCGGGTGAATGCCATCGGCATCGACAATTTCACGCCGGGCGGCTGGCCGGTGGTGTTCTGGGACGTGTTCGGCAAGAGCGGACACCCGGTGCGCACCACCGTATCCGAAATGGGTCCATTACTGCTGGCCAACCTGCTGGAACTGAACGACACCCAGGAAGGCGTGCTGAATATCGCTTTCCGCGTTGCCGACGAACAGGGCCTGTTGCTGCTGGACCTCAAGGACCTGCGCGCCCTGTTGCAGTTCGTGTCAGAAAACTCCAGGGAGTTTTCCGCCCAATACGGCAATGTCAGCCCGTCTTCCGTGGCCGCAATCCAGCGACGCCTGCTGGTGCTGGATGAACAGGGGGCCGAGGAGTTTTTCGGCGAACCGGCGCTGCAACTCAGTGACCTGCGGCGCCGCGACCTCAATGGCCGCGGCGTAATCAACATTCTGGCCGCTGACCAGCTGATTCACCGGCCCCGTTTGTATTCCACCCTGCTGCTCTGGCTTTTGTCCGAACTTTGGGAAAACCTGCCGGAGCTGGGTGACCCGGCAAAACCTGAGCTGGTGTTTTTCTTCGATGAGGCGCACCTGCTGTTCAACGACGCACCCAAGGTGTTGCTGGACAAGGTTGAGCAGGTGGTCAGGCTGATCCGCTCCAAGGGCGTGGGGGTTTACTTCGTTACGCAGAATCCGCTGGATGTGCCGGATACCGTTCTGGGGCAGCTCGGCAACCGCATCCAGCATGCGCTTCGGGCTTACACTCCGCGTGACCAGAAAGCGGTGCGCGCCGCGGCCACCACATTCCGCGCCAACCCCAGCCTGGATGTGGAGCAGGTCATCACCCAGCTCGGCGTAGGTGAGGCGCTGGTTTCCATGCTGGAAGCCAAGGGCGTGCCCGCCATCGTCGATCGGTGCCTGATCCGGCCGCCCACCTCGCGTATCGGCCCCGCCACCGAGGCCGAGCGCAATGAAGTGCGTTCGCGAAGCCCGGTAGGCGCCCAGTATGACCAGACACTGGACCGCGAATCCGCCTCCGAAGTGCTTTTGAAGCGGGCCGAGGAAGCCACGCGTCAGGCGGAAGCCAGGGCCAGGGAGGAGGCTGCAGCCAAAGCGCGGGA
>CBFGWJ010000667.1:0-1540 GCA_965652335.1 uncultured Gammaproteobacteria bacterium
AAGGACATTTTAGCCCAAGCCCGCCCCCCATGGGAAACCTTTACTGAAACTGATTCCCCATCGGGCCGTAAAGCCGCGTCTTTGCTGGATTCTGTGCCGCAACGGCCTGATACCGGAGCCGGCCACGTGTATCCTGCCTTGAAATTCACAGGCAAACCGGCGAACATCGCGCAACTCTGGCGCAGGCCGCCAGCCCATAAAAACAGCCGCGCCAAATGTCGCGCTTTGGGTCGCGCTCAGGCGGCCATATCCCAGGGCAATGAACGGAATCCAATGAGTAACCAATACCAGGCCAGGGACATTGAAGTCCTGACCGGGCTCGACCCGGTGAAACGCCGTCCCGGCATGTATACCGACACCACCCGGCCCAACCACCTGGCCATGGAAGTCATCGACAACAGCGTGGATGAAGCCCTGGCGGGCCACGCGCGGCAGATTGCGGTGACCGCCTATGACGACGGCTCGGTGGAAGTCAGCGACGACGGCCGCGGCATGCCGGTGGATATCCACCCGGAGCAGAAAATTCCCGGCGTTGAACTCATTCTCACCAGGCTGCACGCCGGCGGAAAGTTCTCCGACAAGAACTACCAGTTCTCCGGCGGACTGCACGGCGTGGGCGTGTCGGTGGTGAATGCGCTGTCCAGCAAGCTGGAAATCTGGGTCAAGCGCGACGGCAGTGAACATTACATGACCTTCGCCGATGGCGACAAAACCTCCGACCTGAAAGTGATCGGCTCGGTAGGCCAGCGCAACACCGGCACGCGCCTGCGTTTCTGGCCCGACCCGAAATACTTCGATTCCCCCAATTTCTCCATTCCCAGGCTGCGGCATTTGCTGCGCGCCAAGGCGGTGCTGTGCCCCGGCCTTACCGTCAGCCTTAAAATCGACAAGACCGGCGAGAAAGAGGAATGGTGCTACCAGGACGGCCTGGCCGATTACCTGCGCACCGAACTGGCCGACGCCGAGCGCCTGCCGCAGGAACCCTTCACCGGCCACATGAAGGGCGTGGATTCCGAGGCCAGTTGGGCCATCTGCTGGCTGCCCGAGGGCGGCCTGCTGCAGGAAAGCTACGTCAACCTGATCCCCACCGTGCAGGGCGGCACCCATGTGAACGGCCTGCGCACCGGCGTGGTGGAAGCGCTGCGGGAATTCTGCGAACTGCGCAACCTGCTGCCGCGCGGCCTGCGGCTGGCGCCGGAAGATGTGTGGGACAAGGTGGGCTATATCCTGTCGGTCAAGCTCACCGACCCGCAGTTCAGCGGCCAGACCAAGGAACGGCTGTCTTCTCGCGCCTGCGCCACTTTTGTATCCGGCATTATCAAGGATGCCTTCAGCCTGTGGCTGAACACCCACGTAAATGACGGCCACGCCATCGCCAACCTGGCCATCGACAATGCGCAGAAGCGGCTCAAGTCGGCCAAAAAGGTGATCCGCAAGAAAGTGACGCAGGGCCCCGCCCTGCCCGGCAAGCTGGCCGACTGCAGTTCGCAGGACCTGGCCCACACCGAGCTGTTCCTGGTGGAAGGCGATTCCGCCGGTG
>CBFGWJ010000668.1:0-1534 GCA_965652335.1 uncultured Gammaproteobacteria bacterium
AGGTGAAAGGCCTGCACGTGGCCGCCCGCACCTCGTCATTCGCCTTCCGCGATGGGCAGCACGACATCCGCGAAATCGGCCGGCTGCTGAATGTCAGCACGGTGCTGGAAGGCAGCATTCGCACCGCCGGCAACCGCATTCGCCTGACGGCCCAGCTGATCAACGTGGAAGACGGTTACCACATCTGGTCGCAGTCGTTCGACCGGGAGCTCGATGACCTGTTTGCCATCCAGGACGAGATTGCCAGCGACATTGCCGCGGCGCTGGTGGATTCCTTTGCCGGCCTGGCCCAGCCTTCGGCCGGAAAAACCGACAGCCTGGCCGCATCCAACGCCTACCGCACCGGCCGCCTGCACTGGTGGCGGCGCACACCGGCCGAGCTGGAAAAAGCGCTGGGATATTTTGCCGAAGCCCTGGAGCACGACGCGACATACGCGCCCGCCTACGCCGGCCTGGCCGACAGCTGGCTGCTGATGGGTATGTACGGCAACCTCTCGATTCCCGATTCGATTGAAAAAGCCCACCCCATGATCGAAAAGGCGCTGATGCTGGATCCGCGCTCCGCCGAGGCTTTTGCCGCCCTGGGCTTTGCACGATGGAAACTGGGCCAGTACGACTCGGCGGAATCGGCCTTCCTGCGCGCCATCGAACTGAACGACAACTACATTCCGGCCCACCTGTGGCTGGGTGGCGTGTTGAGTGAACAGGGCCGTTTTCCCGAGGAACAGCGGGTGCTGGAACACGCCATGACGCTGGACCCGCTGAACGAATTATTGGCCATCAACTATTCCGTCAACCTGCAGATTCGTGGCGAAAGTGAAAAGGCCATTGAACTGCTGGCTGAGCAGGTGCGGCTGCGGCCCGATTCAACCGTTTTGCTGCGCTCCTACGCGCAATTGCAATATCACAACGGCAACCTGGTGGAAGCCTGGCGGGTTTCACGCCGCGCCCACATGCTGGAACCGGAAAACCCGGCCGATCTTGCGGCTTTTGCCATGACCTGGATGACGCTGGGTGACCATGGGGAAGCGGAGAAATTGCTGCAGCAGGGCATGGCGGTGGCTGGCAACAACCACAAACTGCAAAGCACCTACTGGCTGAACCTGATGGTGGCCGGGCGGCTGGAAGAAGCGCGCAGCCTGGTGAATGAAATGATGCGCAATGCCGGCGAGGACCCTCCCGATGCCCTGCGTCGCGGCCTGCACCTTCAGATGGCGATGCTGGACATGGCGGTTGAAGACTGGGCCGGTGCCGAGTCGCACCTGGCTACCAGTCTTGAAGGTGAAGATGCGCCGGGCTATGACATGGACCGCATCTATGCCCTGACGCTGGGCGTGATCACGGCGCGGCAAACGGACCAGGCTAACCTGGCCGGGGAACGGCTTGAAACAGCCAACCGCCTGTTGCAGCGGGCGCGGGTCAACGGCGTCAACGATGCCAATATCTTTTATTCAGAAGGGGCGCTGATGGCCCTTCAGGGTGAAACTGACGCCGCGGTCAGCAAGCTGAGTGAAGCGTATGCCCGGGGTTTCCG
>CBFGWJ010000669.1:0-1532 GCA_965652335.1 uncultured Gammaproteobacteria bacterium
GGCGCGAATTCATTGCCGCCCTTGATCCAGAACCACATTTCGCTCACCGGGCGGACTTCAAACTCGGCGCCCACTTCCTTGCACAGGTCGGGCAGCACGCCCTTGAGCTGGAACGATACCGCGCCACGCGGCAGTGAATAGCCATCGATGACCTGGGTGCGGGTGCGGCCGCCCACGGTGTCGCGCTGCTCCACCACGGTGACGTCGTAACCTTTGGTGGCCAGCAGCGCGCCGGTACACATACCGCCGACGCCGGCGCCTACGATGAATGCCTTCTTCTGTCCCATGCTGTTCGTCCTGTGTTCGCGTAAATGTTCATGGTTCCTTTCCGGGCTTCCGCTGCTGCATTCCGGCAGCTCAACCCCGAATCGGTCTGAATCAAAATCGGTGATGTTTCGCCTCAGGCCTCTTCCAGCTGCAAGCCGGTGCTGATGAAACTCCAGATCTGCCGCACCAGATCAGCCTCCCTGGGGCGCCGCCTTTGCTGCAGGGCCAGGCCGGCCGCATGGCGCACGCCACCGCAGATCAGGGCCGCGAGTACGTCGGCGTCAAACCCGGACGGTAACTGGCCGCGTTTCTGGCCTTTTTGAATATTGCTGGCGGTAATCGTAATCAACCTGCTCCAGCGCTGGCTCTCCACACCCGCCACTTCCGGCTCCCGTGACAACATGGAAATGATCACGACAGCCAGCGGCGTGCGGTACAGGAAGGCTACCAGCCGTGACAGGCGAATCTGTTCACGCTGAGCCCAGCCCTGTTCGCGCACATCGCTGAGGGTGATGACCTGTTCGATTTCATCGTAAAACTGCTCGACCACGGCTGCGATCAGGCCCGCCTTGGAGCCGAAGCGGTGGTAAGGCAGGCCCACCGATACACCGGCCCTTCTGGCCACATCCTGCAATTCGAAATTTCCCTGGCCGGCCACCAATGCCTCGCTGGCAGCCTGGATCAGGCTGTTGCGGCTGTGTTCGGTGCGTTGCAACTGGCGGCTCACGATGTTCTGCGGGTTCCTGCTGAAATGATATTGAATTCAATTCAATAATATCCACGAACCGGGCGACTGTCCAGCACCGTGTGCGTCTCCACATTGCGAATTTGTATAGTTCCCGCAAAGCCGGTGTAAGTTAGGCTTGGGCACACTGGCACCGTCGAATAACGACAGGCGGTCTGGAATGAACCAGCCGCGAACCCTGGAGACAATCATGCAAACACAACAGAAACTTTTCACCCTGCTGGCCGCCACCCTCGGCTTGGCCCTTTCCGGAGCCGCCCTGGCCGACCGCGACGACGCGCGGATGCTGGCGGAAGCCAAAATCACCCTGATTGAGGCGATCGAAATTGCCCAGGAACACCAGGGCGGTATCGCCTATGATGCCAAGCTGGATGATGACAGCTTCACTCCCGAGTACGAAGTGGAACTGGTGGCGAACGACCGCTTCTATGAAGTAACGGTGGATGGCGTGACCGGCGAAATCCGCAAGGTCAAAGAGGATCACGACGATTAGCCCCTGCGCTCAACGCGGTGTTCAGCC
>CBFGWJ010000670.1:0-1525 GCA_965652335.1 uncultured Gammaproteobacteria bacterium
ACCTTCATCGAACGCTTCGGCTTTTACCCTGAATTCTTCATTGGCAATCCCGGCCTCAAGCCTGAAACCTCTGAGGGCTGGGAGCTGGGTATGGAACTGGACCTGCTGGAGAGAAAGCTGGTGCTGGGCGCCGCCTGGTTTGACCAGCGGCTGGAAGACGAGATTGATGGCTTCGTATTCGATCCCGTCACCGGATCGTTCACGGCACGCAACAAAACCAATGACAGCGAGCGGCGCGGCCTGGAATTCACGGCGTTCGGGCAGTGGACCGAGTCACTTTCCATCAGCGCCAGTTACACCTACCTCGATGCCCATGAGATCGACAGCCTGGGCATGCGGGTGGAGGAAGCGCGCCGGCCACGCCACATGGCCAGCCTGAATGCCAACTACTCGTTTGCCGGACAGCGCGGCAACCTGAACCTGAACATCAACTACAACGGCGAGCAGCTGGACAACTACTTTCCGCCGCCTTTCTTCTCGCAGGAGCAGGTGGAGCTGGACGGATTCACAGTCGTGGGCCTGGCAGGCTCCTGGAAGCTGGCGGGCGATTGGGAGCTGACCGCCCGAATCAGCAACGTGTTCGACGAAGAGTACGAAGAAGTACTCGGCTTCGCACGGCCCGGCCGCGCGGTTTACGCCGGATTGCGTACGCGTTTTGGTGGCTAGCGCAGTGAAACCAGTGAAAACCCGGCGTCGATCATTGGCGCCGGCCTGAAGCATCGAAGCACCTGCATCAACGTATGCATGTAACCGTGTACCAGTGCGTCAATGAATTACCGCAATGCAAAAACCAGGACATGCCCGCGGCGTTTGATGCGCCTGAATCCGGCATCTTTGGCGACCTGCCTGATTCCGCCCGCGCTGTTGAACTGCACCAGGCCCGCCAGGGAAGCGGGGTTTTCCTTGTAATAACCCATGTGCTCGCGAAACAACTGGTCATTGCCATGATTGCGAAAGCGGCGGAACAGGCGATTGCTGTCGGCGAAGTCGAAGACGATTTTCCCGCCCGGCTTCAGCACCCGTCGAAATTCGCTGAAATAGCAGGCCATGTCGTACAGGTTCAGGTGTATGAACACGGACATTGAGATAACCGTATCAATGCTGTGATTGGAAATCGCGCTGAGGTCGCGAGGTTGCACCTGGTGAAAACGGATATTGTTGTGCCCGGCACACTCACGCCGGGCAAATTCCAGGAAAGCCGGACTGATGTCGCAGGCCTCCACATGAGCGGCGCACTCCGCAATCGCGCCAGTGCCAAACCCGCAGCCTGACCCCAGGTCGATTACCGTCTGGCTCTGGTTCACGCCGCCCAGGCGCAGGAACTTGCGCGCGTATGCCCGCCGCTCCTCGCGAATCTCGGGCACGCGCGTTTCCGGTTGTTCGCCAAAGCGATAACCGATCAGACTGATGAGCATATTCCGCACATCAGCCGGATCGAGGTCAATCCACGCCCGGTTCATGCCCCCGCTTGCCACAGTTTCCATGGCTCCATGTTAACCGAGCCATAACGGGTTTTGTGGGCCGG
>CBFGWJ010000671.1:0-1523 GCA_965652335.1 uncultured Gammaproteobacteria bacterium
CGGGTATCCTGGTTTCCGCTGGGCCCATTACGCTCGCGTTTGACTGGCTGGAGCGCTGCAAGGGCATCAAACAGATTGTATGCCTTTCGACAACCAGCATCCACACCAAGGCGGATTCCGCAAGCGGGTTTGAGCGACAGCAGATTGCCGTCATTTTGCAGGCAGAGAAGCAGTTGAATGATCTTTGCGCCGCACGTGGCATTGGCCTCTGCATTTTCAGGCCCACCCTGATATATGGTTGCGGCATGGACGAAAACATCAGCCGCATGGCGGCTTTCATTCGAAAGTTCGGGTTCCTGCCCTTGGCGGGGCGCGCCGCGGGATTGCGCCAGCCGATCCATGTGGCGGATCTTGCGGGCTTGATGGTGCGTGCCATCCAGTCGCAGATCAAAGGCCAGCATGCTTTCAACGTTGCAGGCGGCAGCACCATCAGCTATCGCCAGATGGCTGCAAGTGTTTTCAGGGCGCTGGGCAAACCCGAACGCATTGTCAGCATACCGCCCGTCTTGCTGGGCTTCGCACTGGCAGTTGCAGGCAAGCTGCCTGGTCTTGAAGGCCTGAATGCCGCCATGGCCGGGCGCCAGAATGTCGATCTGGTTTTTGACGATTCTGAGGCCAGGCAGGTTTTCGGGTTTCAGCCGCGCGGCTTTGACCCTGGTCCTGCAGACTTCAGATTGCCGGTGGTGATTTCAGACCATCTGCCGCACTGGCTCGGGATCCCCTGACGGCTGATCCGGGCTACAGGCCCTGGGCACGGATCGGGCTTCGACGGATCAGAGCTCGAAATGAGGTTCCAGCATCAGGCCCCGGTATCAGGCCGCAGTACCAGGCCCCAGCACCAAGCAACCGTACTAAGCTCTGAGCGGCCGGTACTTCAAACGGTGTGGCGTGGCCGCATCAGCGCCCGTGCGGCGTTTGAGGTCGGCTTCATATTCGGAATAATTGCCCTCAAACCACTCCACATGACTGTCGCCTTCAAACGCCAGCATATGCGTCGCAATGCGGTCCAGGAACCAGCGATCATGCGAAATGACGATGATGGTGCCGGGGAATTCCAGCAGCGCTTCTTCCAGCGCGCGTAGGGTTTCCACATCCAGGTCGTTGGTGGGCTCATCAAGCAGTAGAACATTGCCTCCCGCCCGCAGCAGTTTGGCCAGGTGGACTCTGTTGCGCTCGCCACCGGAGAGATCCTTCACGCGCTTCTGCTGGTCGCTGCCACGGAAATTGAAGCGGCCGACATAGGCCCTGGACTGCAGCTTGAAATTGCCCACGGTGATGATTTCCTCGCCGTCGGCCACTTCTTCCCAGACACTGCGGTTGCCGTCCAGGCTGTCGCGGCTCTGGTCGACATAGGCCAGTTGCACGCTTGGGCCGACCGTTACGGTGCCAGAGTCCGGCTGCTCTTCTCCCGCAATCATGCGGAACAGCGTCGACTTGCCCGCACCGTTACCGCCGATCACGCCGACGATGGCGCCGGCCGGGATCTTGCAGCTGAGGTTGTCGATCAGCAGGCGATCACCGTA
>CBFGWJ010000672.1:0-1519 GCA_965652335.1 uncultured Gammaproteobacteria bacterium
TGAAAATGGCGGCACATCCTTATGCCGCGGAAACTCTGAATAAATCAGAGTTTCCCTAGTAATATTGCCAATCCTCCCTTTCCGGAAAGTTCAGGCGATTCATTCATGGCTTTGTTCGACGCGTTCAGGCAGCCGAAGTGGCAACACAAAAACCCGCAAAAACGCCTGCAGGCAATCACCGGGCTGGATGATCCGCAGATTCTGCAAACCCTGGTGTGCGAGGATGCTGACCCGGCCGTGCAACTGGCAGCCCTGGCGAAGATCAGCCAGGCCAACATGCTGGATGAGCTGTTGGCCCGAAAGCTGCCGCCCGCGGTGCTGAGCCAGGCGCGCGCCCAGCGCCTGCGGTTGCTGCTGCCGCAAGCTGGAGCGCTGGCAACCGTGAATGACGAAGTGGCGCTGCTGCACATCATCCAGCTGAGCGAGGATGCGGATCTCACGGCCGCGGCCATCAACCGGATCGAAAGCGAAGCCACTTTGGCGCGCCTGGCGCGGGAACACACACAAGCCCGCGCCCGGTTGCACGCCGCGCAGCAGCTCAAGGATCCGGAGATCATCAGCCAGTTGATGCATGACAGCCGCGGCCATGACAAGGCCGTATACCGCTACTGCAAATCCGTGGTCGATGAGAAACAGGCTGCGGAACAGAAGGCTGCAAAGCAACAGGAAATCCTGCAACGGTTGATGTGGGGAATGGCAGAACTGGCCAAGGCGCAGGATTCGCCGGTTTACGAAGGCCAATACCGGTCCTTGCTGCAGGAATGGCGCAGCGTGGAAGCCGTGGCCTCGCCGGAACAGAAAGCGACTTTCCAGAAGCACCAGGCAGTCTGCGGCCAGAGATTGATCGAACAGCGCGACGCACAGCTTGAAGCAGCAAAAAGCCAGGCTGAGCAGGAGGCGGCCCGGCAGCAGTTCAATGCCCTGCTGCAACGGCTGGATGAGATGGAAGCCGCGCTGGTTGTTCCATCCGATCCGGAGGCATTGCAGGCATTTGCGACGGGGCTTAATGAACTGGAGCAGCAGTGGCATGAAGCGGGCTCAGCCGGCCCGGTTCCAAACGATGTGCAGACTCCGTTCAAAGCCAGGCTGCAGCGCCTGCAATCGGTCGCCTCCACGGCCCGAAAACTGCTGGAGAAGTCGGCGCAGGCCAATGCATTGATTCGCGGCGCCGGTACGGTGGACGGCAGGAACTACAGCGCGCTGGAAAAGCATATCGCCGCCCTGCAGAAATTCCTCGGTGGTATGCAATGGCCTGAGGGTTTGCAGTTGCAACAACCGTCGGTGGTGGGTGACTTGCGGGCCGGCTTGCACCAGTTGCAGGAGCAATTGCGCAGCCTGGAGCAGGAGCAGCAGAAACTCGTCAAACGCGGCCTGGAATGGGTCGGGAACATCAGCCAGGCTCTGGAGCAACAGCAACCCGGCGAGGCTGACAAGACCATGGCCAAAGCGCGCAGTTTGCTGGTTTCACTGGCAGCGAAACCGCGTGAGCAGCTGGAACAGCAACTCGCCCCCCTGTCGG
>CBFGWJ010000673.1:0-1501 GCA_965652335.1 uncultured Gammaproteobacteria bacterium
GAGGCTCCAGCCCTTCATCACCGGTGGGTGCTTCGACGGCATCTTCCGCAGGCACATTCGCTTCAGGCATGGAAGCAGTGGCTGGAGTTTCAGCGGACTGCTGCGGGACTTCCGCGGCGAGTGTGGCTGGTTCTTCGCCGGTAAATGCCGGCGCGCAATTGGCCTGCTGCAACGTCACTCCGGCCATGGCAGCGGCGCGCTTCAATCCATCAGCCCAAACCACGCGTGGCGAACCCGCAGGCTCCATGCTTTGCACACCGGTCGGAAGACTGTATGCCACCAGGTTGCCGCAGGCGTCCGTGAGGGCAGCGCTGACATTGGGAAAAGGATCCAGGGTAGGGCGATCATCAGAGATGGCAGCCAGGGTTTTTACATCGGCGCGAACCGGGGCGGCGCCCTGGGCAATCTGTTCAGCCGGTGGAAAGGCCACCAGCGCCAGTGACTTCAGTTCAGACAGGCTGACACTGGAGAGCCTGGCTGCAGGGCGGTTCAACCCTTGCACCTTCAGGACAGCCAGTTTGTCCGCCGGCAGGGTATGCACGATGGTTGCCGGGCGGCCATGACGCACGATATCCGTGCCACCATCCAGCAGCATGATTTCGTCACCCTCGCGGGCAAAGTCGATGGCCACCAGTACCAGGTCGGGAGCGCCGATAACGATGCCGGTGGTGGGCTGCACATGGGTGGCTGAAACCAGCTTCAGGGCCAGCACGGCCCAGGGCGGCATGCTGTCGGCCGATTTTCCCTGCGAAAACGCGGAGGCGCTGCAAAACAGCAGCAACAGGGTGAGCAGGAAGCCGGTGATCGGCTGATGGGTCAAACCGGGCGGAAGCCGCCGCGATGTGGCGCGCAGGTGTGCCATGTCAGTGCGAGTACAGGCGGTTGATCAGGTTGTCCAGGCAATACTGCCCGGCACGGTTCAGGGCGCGTTCCTCGCGCGCCTGCACGATGCTCTGGATGAATACCAGAATGGCCGCCATCACCAGCGCGACCAGCGTGGTGCTGAAGGCCACACCCAGGCGTTCGGTGACCTGGAACAGCATGTCCGGGCTTTCCACATTGGCGCGGTCACCGGCATAGTTCAATGCCAGCATGATGCCAATGACCGTTCCGATAAAGCCCATGGAAGGAATCAGCCAGGTGATGTAGCGGATGATATTGTAGCGCAGGTCGATCTCATGGATGTACAACTCCAGGCTGGAATTGAGCAGCGAGTTGGTCTGGTCGGCCGAGTGGCTGAGGTTGTAGCCCAGCACGCAGCGCTCTATGAGCCTGGGCACAAAACAGATGTCGCGGTATTTGCTGGCCCGCACCTTCTGGTAAATGGGTGTCATGTCCGCGCCCGGCCGCAGCACGGTTTCCTCGTCCTCGGGCAGGTAGTTGCGGGCGATCTGGTTCTCCTCCAGCCAGCCGTAGTACCAGCGGATGGCCAGCTCGCCCAAGCCAATGAAAAACACCACCCACATCACCGTCTGCACCGTGACAGGCCATGTGGATCGTT